>NZ_JBGSXF010000728.1:0-3201 GCF_041751555.1 Persicitalea sp.
TGGGAATGACCAATCTTCAGAATTTCAGTACCTACTTCACCGAGGAATTCCAGGTCAATCCCACTCAGTTCCGTAAACATTACACCGAGTCGGAGATCTCAGTTATCCATCCACCCCAACGCCCGGCGGTTCGCCCCGCCCGCCATCGGATATACGCCGCCCTCGTTGCTATGGCTCTACTTCTTATCGGGGCGGGCTGTTATCAGTGGTTCAAAATCAATTCCGAGGCTATCAATCCAGAGAATAGTTCGCTGGCCGTGCTGCCGTTTACCAATCTGGGAAATGCCGATAGTAATCCGGCCTGTGAGTCGATTATGGATGATATATACACATCGGCGTCGCTTATCAATAACCTGAACGTCATTGCGCGCTCATCGTCCGACCGATTTAAAGACGCCGGGAAAGGCATCCTGCAAATTGGCGAAGAACTCCGGGTAGCCAATGTGCTGAAAGGTAGTTTTCTGCGGACCGATAACCAGGTTCAGATCAAGATCGACCTAGTCAGCACCCAAAAAGGCGGACGCTCCTGGACGAAGAACTACAACGCGGCCTACAAAGACATCTTCCAACTCACCGACCAGATCGCAACCGACGTAGCCCGGCAACTCGAACGGACGAGGGGCGTTTCGGCCTCCGAAAAGCTGCAGCTCGCTCGTACGCAAAACATCGAAGCGTACAACGCCTTTTTGCAGGGAAGGCAACTGATGAATACCCGCACTCACACGGATCTTTTGTCGAGTATCGTCCTCTTCGAGCGGGCCATCGCGCTCGACTCGACCTTTGCCGAAGCCTATGCCTTCCAGGCAGCCGCCCACTTGCTGTTGTCAGGTCCGAACGAAGCCGAAGCGCGGGAGCAGCATCGGTTGACGGAGCAAATCGCGCTAAACGCCATCCGCCTCGACCCGACCAATTGCACGGCCTACGCGGTGCTGGGTGAACTGTATCATATCACCCAGCAGTGGCAGGCTTCCGAGACCGCCTTTCGGATTGCGCTGCAACATAACCCGAACGACGCCCAGGCTAACTATTGGTACAGTCTGTTGCTGCGGTCGGTGGGAAGGGTCGATGAAGCCCTGGCGTACAGCACCCGCGCCGTGACACTCGACCCGCTCTATCCCGTGATTCTGGCCGGACATATCCTCAATTGCGTGTATGCCGGGCAGTTCGAGTTAGCCAAGGAAAACATGGAAAGCGGACGGGCACTTTTCAACAATTCGTCTGCTTATCATATGGTGAAAGCACACTACAGCATGAGCCAGGCCGACTTCGCCCAGGCGATTGCCGACTTTGAGCGGGCGATGGAATTGAATAGCGATGACAAAGGTCTCGCCCCTTTGCTGATGTACTGCGAAGCCAAACGGGGAAACCGCCAAAAAGCGGACGCTTTTATTCAAGGACTAGTTGGCACCAGTCCCTGGGCAAATTACCAGCGGGCGGTGGTGTACGCCGGGTTGAGTAAGGCTGATAGTTCGCTTTACTATCTTAAAAAAGCCGCCGATGGCGGCTACTACTTCCGCGACACCAAGGTAAATCAGGTATTTGAACTCTACCATTCGAGCTTGACCTTCCGCGCTGTGCTTCGTCGCTATAATCTGGCTGACTGAGTCGCTGTAATTTACTCGAAATATCCCTCGTGCGACATGCTTAGACGCGATAAATCGCGTCTCTACACGAACAGGTCGGCTACTGTAAATTCGAAATCGGGAATAACGGGTGCGGCGGTGATGTTTTGCTGGCCTTTGAAAATAGTCCATTCGTCGGGGCTGGTGTAGGCGTAGATTTTCTGTCGCTTCGGCACAATGTACCACAGCAACTGAGCTCCACCGTCGAAGTAATCCTGGATTTTGTCCAGTACATCTTGATGTGATTCAGAATCGGACAGGATTTCGATGGCGAACAAAGTATTAGCGCGTTCACCCCGCCGCATGGCCTGCCGCTGTTCGGCGGTGAAGTACGTCAAGTCGGGGATGCGCTTGCGCGTATTATCGACGTACGAATCCAGTTCGGGATACAGAATGTGGTTTTGCTGGTATTGAGCCGTTTGGATAAACCGGCGTACCAGAAAGTCGACAATTTCAATTTCGTTTTGCTTCATGGATTTAGGAATGATTCGCCCCCGGACGAATTCGAAGTTTCCGTCGTTGCCGGGCTGCTGCTGCCATTCCTCAAACTCCGCGACGGTTTTCAGGTCGGTCGGCAGGGTGCGATCGGTCGATAAGGTTGCAGTCGTCATGCGTTTTTGGCTGAGTGATTGAATCAAAAATACGAAAATCAATCGGGAAAACTACTTTCGACCTCCCCCTCCCCGAATCGGCTCTCTCCCGGCTGAAAAAGCCCCTCGTGACACAATACACGAAGTTTTGACACAATACACGAAGTTTTGGCACAATACACGAAGTTTTTGACACAATAGCAGAAGTCTTTCCTTCCCTCTTTCCAGACCTTTGTGCCAGTCCAGATAAGTTGTTTTCTATTAAAGATTTACCTGCTGGAATTATTTGTCTACTGGCTGACTCGCTGTCTCCAAAAACCCAAGCCTTATGAGAACAAACCTTCTATCCTTACGCCTGTTGATTGCGGTCGCCCTCCTCTTTGGTTTGGCGGGCTGTGGTACGGCCCCCAAAGAAACCGCGTCTGTTCCCGAAGCGACGGGCCAGTTGGATCTGGCGAAAATTCGCACGGAAATTCAGTCTCTGGAAACCGATTTTGGGAAGGCCACCACCAATAACGACCTCGACGCGCTACTGGAGTACTATGCCGACGATGCCATCTCGATGGCCAATGATGCGCCCATGCTGGTGGGGAAAGAAGCCATCGGCGAACACTATAAGAAATACGTGATGGGCGGGAAGAAAACCCGCATCTACCAAACTATAGATGTTTTCACGGAAGGAAACTTGGTGGTGGAAACGGGGAAATCGACGGTGACGGATCCGAGCGGCAAAGTCAGCACGGGTAAGTACATGGCTCTGTACGAAAAGCGCAACGGGCACTACGTCTGTCTGCGGGAAATGTACAACAACGATGAACCGACGCGGTGAAAAACGCTCTATTTCAAGCGGATGCAACAATAAACTAAGTCCGTGCTACAATGAGCAACGCCTTTGATAGAATGGGCTAAATGCTGTCAAAGCCAACCCGCGACCTTTGTAGAGTTCGCTGGCAGTCAAACCACGAATGCTTTCAATCACACATTTCTCC
>NZ_JBGSXF010000729.1:0-1978 GCF_041751555.1 Persicitalea sp.
GGCGCGACCTTTCCAACCGAAACCAAGAATATCGACTGGGTGGCCCAGTAAGTGAAAAGCCCGCCACGATCTGGAGCAGCAACCGCCTGATCGCCGCCGAAGTGCCTGGCGGAAGTATGGCCGTGTTCCCGCCCCCGCACAGTTTTTACTGGGCACGGGAGTCGGCCAAGAATTTGGGCTATAGTTGGTATCGTAAGGACAGCGATTCCACTTTCTCCATCGGGATGCAGCAAGCCGAAAAAGAAGACGAAGCCGAATTTTACCAAAACTACGCCCTGTACAACGCCCGGCCCGACACCTGGCAGCAGATGCCGCTCTTTCTATACGTAAGCCCCGGCGATGGCTCCGAAGCCATGGAAGCCGCGCTGGCCTTCACGCATCGGGATTTTTTCAAGCCCCTGCCCGGCTACAAAGTAATGGGATCACACTACCACGTGGGGCTGGTGGAGCGGCTGACGGAACTGGGTGGCCCCGACAATCGGCTCAACGACGTGGAGACGATGAAAAGCATCGGTGTGAATATTTACGGCGTGATCGACGGGGTGCGCGGTCCGGCGCGGCGAGAGACGGGCGAGGCATTTCTGGCCGCTCAGGCGGAGTACTACGATGCCGCCCGGCGGCAGTCGGACAAGGATTTCCTTGTGATGCCCAACGACGAGAACAGCACCAGCGGACGCCCCTACGAGCTGGGCGGACACCACGACCTGATGCTGTCGAAGCCGACCTTTTGGCAAAACGAACGCCAGCCCGGCCAGCTTTTGGTGGAGCAGCACCCAAAATACGGCAAAGTGTATAATTTAGGCAGCCCGGCCGACCTGATGGCCATGACCGAGCGCGAAAACGCCCTCATCTCCATGCCACACCCGCGTTCCAAGGGTTCAACGGGCTATCCCGACGCCATCAAGGACTCGCCACAGTTTCTGCACCAAAACTATTTCAGCCTCGGTTACCGCTGGGGCATGGGCATCGACGCCTCCGAAACGCGGCTGGGTGAGTACCGATTCTTGACCCTCTGGGATGAGGTAAATAACTGGATGGCAGCCCGTAACCTACCGCCGAAGTTTGCTCTGGCTATTTCCGAAGGACGATCCGACTACGGAGATCGTGGTAAGCCGCCTTACGACGACACCTACGGCCTGTCGCCCATCAACTACCTGAAGCTGGATAGCGTGCCGACGGTAGATGATATGAGTTCGGTCATCGACGCCCTTAAAAGTGGTAATTATTTCGCCACCAGCGGCGAGGTACTTATTCCATCATACACCTTAACGGGAACGGGAAACAAGCGCACCATCACCGCCGAGGTAGAATGGACTTTTCCGCTCGACTTCATCGAGCTGGTGTGGGGAGATGGAGAGAAGACCGATCGGCAGATCATTCCGACCACCGACCTGCCGCCCTTTGGCCGCAAGAAATTTATCCTCCCTTTCGATGCCACGGGTAAAAAATGGGTGCGTTTCGCAGCCTGGGACATCGCTACCAACGGAGCGCTGGTGCAGCCGATCAGCTTGATGCCTGTCACTCCTAATACTTCTAAACCAGCTAAGTGATATGCCAAATTCACGCAGGAATTTCCTTAAATCGGGAGCAGTCGCTATGGCTGGAGCCAACGCACTGTTTACCCCCGAATCCCCGCAAAATGTTCAAAACGAACCGGATTATGCCCGGTTGGATGCTGCGCTCAAAGAACCTGTACTCAAGAAAGACTTGTTTTCAAGCCCGGTTATCATCCAAAGTTGCGATTTGCTGGAATACAATGGCAACTATATCTGCCGGGTGCGCTCGACCGACGGGGCGGTCGGCTACTGCGTAGGGCATAACCTCCGAATGCCACACTTGTATTTGATGCAGGTGCTACTCGTCAACCCATTTTTTATCGGGAAAGACGCCCGGCAACTCGACCAGTTGATTGAGGGAGTAATGGTACATCAGAACAACTACAAGTACCAGGGCTACGCCATCTGGATTCCTATTGCCA
>NZ_JBGSXF010000730.1:0-4180 GCF_041751555.1 Persicitalea sp.
GCGACGCGACGAACTACGCAAAAACGTCCCGGTCAGCGGAGCGGACTTCGCGGCCTCCGAGCGGCGCGAGGAAGATGCCTTGTATAAATTGGGTAAAATCTACCGTTTTGATTTGAAAGAATCGACCAAGGCCGTGACGACATTCACGCGGCTTCTAAAAGATTTCCCCAAGACTGCTTATCGCGAAGAAATCTATTACCTGATTTATTTGTCTTTGGAAGAAGGCGACAAGAATCGTCCGCTTTGGAAAGAAAAACTATTGGCCGAATTTCCGAATTCTTCCTACGCGCGGCTGCTGAACCAGGAACAAATCGCCCAAAAGAACGGTGGTGCTCCCGGCGGTTCGGCGACTGAGGCCTACGAAAAATTATTTGGTCTATATTCGGCGGGCAACTATACGGAAGCCCTCGCCCAAACCGAAAATGCCCTCGCCCTTTACCGGGATAGCCCAATAATAGAAAAATTTGCCCTGCTGCGCATTTTTCTGGTCGGAAAAGTCCGGGGCCGCGACGATTATCTGCAAGCTATCAACGAGTTCATCCGCCTTTACCCCGAAAGCCCCCTCCTCCCTCGGGTTCAGGAAATGCTCGAAGTAACGGGTCGCGCCTCAATACGGCGATGACGTTTTGCTAAAAGCGGTATCTTTGTCCTGTTAATTTTGAATGAGTGAATGATAGAATGATGGGCCCGCCCGTGCGGTGAATATTTGCGCTGCTCCGAGCCGTACAGATTTTTTTCATTCTATCATTCTATCATTCACTCATTCTATCATTAAACAAGAATGCTCAATTTAAAAGCTGGTAAGTACAAGAAACCCATTGTCCGGTTGTGGCAGTTTGCTGCGGTGGGTGTAGGGTTGTTCATACTATACATTGTCGCGGTTAGCTTTAATTTTTTCTGGTTGTTCGGGCCAATGCCCGATCTGAAAACATTGGAAAATCCCAGGAGCGAGGTAGCGTCCGAACTGGTTTCAGCGGACAACGTGAGCATCGGCAAGTACTTCTTCGAGAACCGTGCTCCCGTGGAGTTCGATCAGGTGTCACCCAATTTGGTGAAGGCACTGCTGGCCACCGAGGACGCCCGATTCGTCAAGCACTCCGGCATCGACCTGCGTTCCTTGTTTCGGGTAGCGAAGGGGGTAGTTACGGGCCATTCCGGCTCTGGTGGGGGTAGTACACTCACACAGCAGGTAGCTAAAAACCTATTTCAGACTCGCTCAGAAAAATATAGTGGAATCTTGGGCAGTGTGCCGTTGGTACGAACGATAATCGTCAAGACGAAGGAGTGGATTCTTTCCGTGATTTTGGAGAGAAAATACACCAAGCGGGAGATTCTGATGATGTACCTCAACACCGTGTCGTTTGGCAACAATACTTACGGCTTGAAGGTAGCGGCGAAGACGTATTTCAATAAAGACACCTGGAATCTCGACGTCCACGAAGCGGCACTTTTAGTCGGAATGCTGCAAAATCCTTCACTCTATAACCCCCGCCGTTTTCCGCAGAATGTCCTTAACCGCCGAAACACGGTGCTGGATCAAATGCAGAAATACGGGTTTGTTTCAGCGGAGAAATACGCAACTTATCGCGAAAAGCCACTTAGCCTAAATTTTACGATCGAAAGTCATAACACGGGCACTGCACCCTACTTCCGCGAGTCCATGCGCGGGTACCTGAAAGAATGGGTCAGTCAGTACAACGACGACAACGGGACCGACTACGACCTTTACACGAGCGGTTTACGGATTTATACTACCATCGACTCCCGGATGCAAAGCTACATGGAGCAGGCCATTCAGGAACACATGAAAACGCAGCAAAAGCTGTTCAACGAACACTGGAAAGGTCGAAATCCGTGGATCGATCAAAATGGTAAAGAAATTGAGGGCTTCGTGGAGCGGGCCGTGCGGGTATCGCAGCGGTTCATCACTCTGAAGAATGAAGTAGGAGAAGAAGAAGCGTGGAAAGTCATGCGGACGCCTTACAAAATGAAAGTGTTCAGCTACGATGGTGAGAAAGCAATGACCATGAGTCCAATCGACTCGATCAAGTACTACAAGCGCTTCCTGCACACGGGGATGGTATCTACCGACCCACGCAACGGCCACGTGAAAGCCTGGGTTGGCGGCGTCGATTTCCGGTACTTCAAGTACGATCACGTAAAGCAAAGCGCCAGGCAGCCAGGTTCTACCTTCAAGCCGTTTGTGTACGTTTCGGCTCTCGACCGCAACTTCCTTACGCCCTGCGACCATGTAGTGGATCGTCCAGTCACGTTTACACTAGCTGACGGCGTACCGGGCGGCTGGACGCCCAAGAATGCCAATGGGCGTTATTCCTACGCCTCGCTTTCACTGCGGCAAGCCATTGGGAAGTCAGTCAATTCGGTGAGTGCCCACCTGATGAAGCAGGTCAGGCCAAACACAGTTGTGGACTATGCGCACAAACTAGGTATTACCAGCAAATTGGCCGCCACACCCGCATTGTGCCTGGGGACCAGCGACGTGTCGGTGTACGAAATGGTCGGTGCCTACTGTACCTTTGCCAATAGCGGACACCGCACCGAGCCAATGACTATTTTGCGCATCGAGGATCGTTTCGGAAATCTTTTGCAGGAGTTTTTCCCGAAAGCCAATCAGGAGTTGAGCGAGAATATGGCCTACACCATGCTCTACCTCATGCGCGGGGCCGTGGAAGATCCCGGTGGTACGGCCGGGCGGCTGCGCAGTTATGGTGTGACCGAGGGCAACGAAATCGCCGCCAAAACGGGTACTACTTCCAACTACTCCGACGGCTGGTTCATGGGCATGACCTCTAACCTGGTGACGGGCATCTGGGTTGGCGGCGAAGACCGCAGCACTCACTTCCGAACTATTACCTTGGGACAAGGCGGACGCATTGCTCTACCAGCTTGGGGAATGTACATGCAAAAGATTTACGACGACCCTACCCTCGTGCAGTACCGGAAAAGTAAATTCGAAAAACCCGTCAACTTCCGCCTTGACTGCGGCGGCGTCTATACCGATAGCAGCAACACCTATGTGCCGCCTTCCTTGTCTGACGACGAGGGGGTACTTTTCTAATTTGGAATTAGTGAATGAGTGAATGTCGGTATAGCCTAATTGGAACTCACAGCCGTCAATTCCAGCTTCCATTCCGACATTCCGACATTCCGACATTCCGACATTCCGACCCCGCAGGGGCGGCCCCGTCCAACATTCCGACATTCCTACACTTACCAAATTGAAAATCCTTCTTGCTCCCGACAAATTCCGTGGCTCGCTGGAAGCGGATGAAGTCTGCGCTGCGATGGCGTCGGGGATTCTTTTGGCTTTTCCTGAGGCAAAGGTAGTTTCTATCCCTTTGGCGGATGGGGGAGAAGGGTTTGCCAAATCCCTCACGCTCAATTCTGGAGGTAGTTATGTTTCCGGTGTAGTGCAGGATCCCTTAGGACGACCCATTACAGTTTCCTACGGCCTCTCGGCGGATCGAAGTACGGCCTTTATAGAAATGGCCTCTGCCTCCGGACTGGGCCTGCTCAGCGAAACCGAGCGCGATCCTACAAAAACTACCTCTTACGGTACCGGACAATTGATTGCTAACGCGCTCGATCAGGGCGTAGAAAACATTATTTTGGGTATCGGCGGGAGTGCGACCAACGACGGCGGACTAGGTATCGCGTCGGCCTTGGGTTATCACTTTTTTGATAAAAACAAAAATCTGCTCATTCCCGATGGCGGCCATCTTTCCGCCCTCCATTCTATCGACTCCGGTAAGGTTCATTCCAAACTACACACCACCAAAATCACCGTAGCCTGCGACGTGACCAATCCTTTGCACGGCGAATCGGGAGCCGCATACATCTATGGTCCCCAAAAAGGTGCCTCGCCGGAACAGGTAGTTTTTTTGGACAATGGCTTACGCCATCTTGCTAAAATTGCAACCGAGACCTTCGGCAAAGACGTCAGCCAATCACCCGGTGCTGGAGCAGCGGGCGGGGTGGGGGCGGGGGCATTATGGTTCCTGAACGCTACCCTGGAATCCGGCGCGGCGATCGTTTTTCAGCAAACCAAACTGGAAAATCACGTCCGTAATGCTGATTTAGTCATCACGGGCGAGGGTAAAATGGATCAGCAAACCCTTAGCGGTAAACTGGTACTGGGCGTTGCCAATATGTGCGCCCG
>NZ_JBGSXF010000731.1:0-3081 GCF_041751555.1 Persicitalea sp.
AAAGACGAAGACGGAAACGACGCCCTACTCCTCACTTATTCCAGCGGTGGCGTCACGCCCGGTGATTCGTATTTGTGGATTTTGGATGAGTCAGGCCTGCCGAAAGCCTTCAAAATGTGGGTTTCGATCATTCCGATAGGCGGCTTGAAGGCCACTTGGGAAGAGTGGGAAAAGTTGGGGACAGGGTTGAAAGTAGCTACGGAGCACAATATTGGCCCATTGTCTCTATCCATTACCAATACCGCAGCAGCGCAGACCTACCAAGAGCTAAAAATAAAGAATGATCCCTTTGCGGCGATTCTGTAAGTACCCTAGAATTTGACGCGCAGTTTCTTATTTTCCTGCTTGCGCCACACCTCGACATCAATACTTTGTCCGACTTCGTATTGTCCGAGTGATTTCATGTAGTCATAGATATCTTTGATGGGAAATTCGCCCATTTGGGTGATGATGTCCCCGGTTTCCATTCCGGCCGCTGCCGCCGGACGATTCTTGGTCACGGCGTCCACCCGTAGTCCGCGTCCATTAAAGGAGTAGTCAGGAATAATACCCAGCGTGACTTTAAAGTCGGACTGAGCGCCCTGCGCATGCGGACTTCCGGCTTCGGTGAATGTAATCGTGTTATTGGTTTTGCCCAACTCACCTACCAAATCCACAATCAGTTGCAGTATTTTCTGCTCTCCTGCGGCGTTGATTTTCTCCGAGTCGTCGCTGGGTTTGTGGTAGTCGGAATGAACACCCGTGAAGAAAAACAGCACTGGTTTTTCTTTGAGATAAAAAGAGGTGTGATCCGAAGGGCCAACGCCCGAAGAATCCGTCGCAAATTTCAAATCATTTTTTTTAGCCAGAGCAGGTATCAGCCCACCCCATTCAGGACTGGTTCCCCAACCGCCGATGGTCACGCCCTTAGCTTCATCCAGCCGACCGACCATGTCCATGTTCACCATCATCGCCACCGACTCCATCGGAATCGTGGAGTGATCGACAAAGAACTTGGAGCCCAGCAACCCTAATTCCTCGCCCGAGAAGGCGATGAAGAGGAAGTTGTATTTCTCCTTCGTCTGATTTTCAGAGAAGTAACGGGCCAGTTCAATCACACCCGCTACCCCGGAAGCGTTATCGTCGGCCCCATTATGGATCAGATTTTGGCTGTCGGGTCTTAGCGAACCCGACTGGTAGCCCTTTCCCAAATGATCATAATGCGCCCCGATGACGATGGTTCCCTCGGCTTGGTTGTCCAGAAAACCCACGACATTGCGGGCCGTAACCTGATGAGGAACACCCTCGTAATGAATCACTACCCCGAACGGCTCGAAGAAACTGCCATTGCCGCCCTTAGCTTCCAACCCGGCCCGCTTGAACCAGTCAGCGATGTAGTTAGCTGCCTTGATCTCACCCAGCGTTCCTGTGCCGCGTCCTTCCAGTGAATCTGCGGCCAATATGGCTATGTGGGCAGAAATATCTTTGGGGTCGAGGTTTTGCGAGAAGCCAATTGTTGAAACCAGCAGCAGCAAAATACCCGGAGTTAGTCTTCTAAAATTCATGTTTTTAAAAAAAATTAGGTCACAGAGTTTCACTGGATTCGATACAAAGTTTTACAAAGTACCTAAGTGACTAAGAAAGCTTAGACAAGAGAACAATTCATCACTCATCATTCCTTGATTGCCCGCCTGAGCGCGGATCCGACTGGCCATTTCCTTCCAAAGCGCCTTTGATCTCCTCCAAAAACGACCGTACCCGCTTCAATCGATTGATAAGGTTATGGGCCGTTTCTCGGTGGTTGAGCTGGTGTCGCGCGCCTTCGACGGTTCGCATTTGGTCACGTCGCTGATGCACAATTTTTTTGACTACCTCGATATCCTCTTGAGTGTAGCGACGGCGGTTACGCGAGTCACGTTTGGGCTGCAAGTGAGGAAATTTCTTTTCCCAAAATCGCAGCGCCGACGCCTGCACCCCTAGCATATCAGCCACCTCGTTTGTATCGTAGTAACGTTTCTCTCTTTCTTCCATCTTCCTAAAAAAATCTATACCCAAAAGTACGATGCTTTTCTAACCCATTCCAAACGTAGGGCATTATCGTTACTTTTGTGGTTCCGCAGGTAACAGTATTCTTAGAGGGACAAAGATACAAAGCGACAAAGCCACAAAGTTTAAGGGTACTTCTTCAATTGGAAAGCACAATGAACTTTGTTGCTTTGTCGCTCTGCGGCTTTGTCGCTTAAAACCCAAAGGTTCGTAAACACAGAAACGCCACAAATGACTTCCCAACAAATACGCCAGGCATTCCTGGATTTTTTCAAAAGTAAGCAGCACCTCATCGTTCCTTCCGCGCCTTTAGTGGCCAAGAGCGACCCGACTCTCATGTTCAACAACTCAGGCATGGCGCAGTTCAAGGATTATTTCCTGGGTAATGGGACGCCGCCCTCGCGCCGCATTGCCGACACGCAGAAGTGCCTGCGCGTCAGCGGAAAGCACAACGACTTGGAAGATGTCGGCTTCGATACCTACCACCATACCATGTTCGAGATGCTCGGCAACTGGTCGTTCGGGGATTATTTCAAGAAAGAAGCCATTCATTGGGCCTGGGAATTATTGACCGAGATTTATCAACTACCCAAAGACCGCCTCTACGTCTCCGTTTTCGAGGGCGACGAGAAAGACGGCGTATCCTTCGACCAGGAAGCCTGGGATTTGTGGAAACCCATCGTGGGCGAGGAGCGGATTATTTTGGGCAATAAAAAAGACAATTTTTGGGAAATGGGCGACACGGGCCCCTGCGGGCCATGTTCCGAAATCCACATCGACTTACGTCCTGCCGATGAAGTCGCGGCGACTCCCGGAAAATCACTCGTCAACGCCGATCATCCGCAGGTAGTTGAGATCTGGAATCTTGTCTTTATGCAGTTCGAACGCAAGGCGGATGGCTCGCTTCTGCCGCTGCCCGCCACCCACGTGGACACGGGCATGGGCTTCGAGCGGCTTTGCATGGCGATCCAGCAGAAAACCTCCAACTACGACACCGACGTTTTTCAGCCGACGATCCAGGTTTTGGAAAAATTATCCGGTAAAAAATACGGGGAC
>NZ_JBGSXF010000732.1:0-5160 GCF_041751555.1 Persicitalea sp.
CGCGCTATTGGCTACCTGCCCGAACACAATCCACTTTATCTGGATATGTACGTGCGGGAATTCCTGATTTTTGTGGGAAAACTGTACGGCATGAAGGGAAAATCCCTCTCTGCGCGAGTGGAAGAAATGGTGCAGCTTTGCGGACTAACCGTGGAGCAGCACAAAAAAATCGGTCAACTCTCCAAAGGTTACCGCCAACGGGTAGGCCTCGCTCAGGCCCTACTACATGACCCTGCAGTGCTGATCCTCGATGAGCCCACCACGGGCCTCGACCCCAATCAACTCACCGAAATCCGCGCTCTGATCCGCACTGCCGGGGCCGACAAGACCGTTCTCTTCTCCACACACATCATGCAGGAAGTGGAGGCCATCTGCGACCGTGTCATTATTATCAATAAGGGAAAAATAGTAGCCGACAGCCCGCTGGCCACCCTGCGGCAGAGCGGAGAAAGTTTGGAAGAGATTTTTCGGGTGTTGACGGCTTAACAGCGTGCCATGTCAAAAGGAAAACTCACAAAAAATTCCTGCAATCATTTTTAGGGGAAGACTTCATAAATACCCTTACGATGTCCGAATGCAGCAAAATAAATCGTTTGCTCAGCTTCTTCCTATTTTAGTCCGATTCGGTAGTTGCCTATCCGAATGCGAAAGTGGCTGTCGTAGCCAGTAAGCTTCTTGAGATTGCGAACTTCAGAAATGCTACCGGCTCGCTCGACATTATCTATGGCGCTCAAAATAGCCTTCTTCAAACGGGCATCTTTCAACTTCTGAAGGCTTTTCAAAAAGCCTCCTTTGTATGCCACATTCATACAGCGTTCAGCACCTTCATCACCTCCTCTTTGCTTACTGTGGCTGATTTCATTCCGCTATCAATCTCCACAGCCAACATATGATCTTCCCACTGCTGGGTGGATAATTTGCGGGTAGTCATGCCCATTTTTTTTGCCAGAGTGAGCAGTAGCTCTATATCCTGACTTGACTCACTCGCCAACAGTACAGCATTCATATGTTCTGATGTTTGATTTTTGACGAATATAGAAAATTATCCCTAGACTTTTTTTCCTTAAAGCTTCCCACGCAAAAAATCCGCCGTGTAGTTCCCTTCCAGCCCGACCATATCCTCCGGCGTCCCAGCGTAAGTAACGTAGCCGCCATCTTCCCCGCCATCGGGGCCGAGGTCGATGATCCAGTCGGCGCACTTGATGACCTCCATGTTGTGTTCGATCACGATGACGCTGTCGCCCTGGTCTACGAGAGCATTGATGGCAGCCAGTAGTTTTTTGATGTCGTGAAAATGCAGGCCCGTCGTGGGTTCGTCAAAAATGAAGAGCGTTTTTCCTTTGTTGGAGTTGCCTTTGCCCAAAAAAGAGGCCAGTTTCACGCGCTGGGCCTCGCCGCCCGACAGGGTATTGGACGACTGCCCCAAGGTGACGTAGCCTAACCCCACATCCTGCAGCGGTTGCAGTTTCTCGACCAGTCGTTCCTCGGAATCCCGGAAAAAGGCAATGGCGTCGTCCACGGTCATTTCCAGAATGTCGGCTACGTCTTTGTCGTGGTACTTTGCTTCCAATATTTCCTGCTTGAAGCGTTTGCCGCCGCAGCCTTCGCATTTGAGGTAAATGTCGGCCATGAACTGCATCTCGATCTTCACCTGACCCTCACCCTGACAAACCTCGCAGCGGCCCCCGTCCACGTTGAAAGAAAAGTGCGACGGCTTGTAGCCCCGCGCCTTGGCCAGTGGCAGGTCGGCCATCATCTGGCGCATGTAGTCGTAGGCTTTGATGTAGGTCACCGGATTGGAGCGCGAGGACTTGCCGATCGGGTTTTGATCCACCATTTCCACGGCTTCCACGCGCTTCAGACTACCCGCCAGCTCATCGAATTTGCCAACGTCCTCTCCGTATTCGCCCTTTGTGCGCATCAAGGCCGGGTACAGCAGCTTGCGCACCAGCGTGGATTTGCCCGAGCCGCTCACGCCCGTTACGACGGTGAGCGTGTTGAGCGGAAATTTCACAGTCACGTCTTTGAGGTTGTTTTCGCGGGCGCCTTTCAGTTCCAGAAAATGCGTGAACTTGCGGCGGAAAGTCGGCACCGGAATGGAGTCTCGGCCCAATAGAAAATTCAGAGTGTAGGAATGGCCATTGGCTTTTCCCTCTCCGTTTTGGCCAAACGACTTGACTTCCTCCCAATCGCCCTGAAAAACCAGGTGTCCACCGCCCGTCCCGGCTTCGGGGCCGATGTCGATGATTTGGTCGGCGGCGTGCATGACCTCTTCTTCGTGCTCCACCACGATGACCGTGTTGCCCAGGTCGCGTAGCGATTCCAGCACGCTCACCAATCGCTGCGTGTCGCGCGGATGCAGGCCAATGCTCGGCTCATCAAGGATGTACATCGAGCCCACCAGAGCGCTACCCAGCGAAGTAGCTAGCTTAATACGCTGAAACTCCCCGCCTGACAGCGAGTTAGTCAGACGATTGAGAGAGAGGTAGCCCAAACCCACCCGCACCATGTACTCGAGGCGGTTGTTGATCTCAATCAGGATGCGCTTCCCGATCTCCTGGCTGTGTTCGTCGAGTTCGAGGTTCTTGAAAAAATCCGAAGCGTCGGCGATGGATTTCAACACCAGATCGGTGATGGAAGCGCCCGCTATTGTGACGTAGGACGCATCTTTGCGCAGCCGCGACCCCCGGCAGTCGGGGCAAGTAGTGCGGCCCCGGTAGCGCGACAGCATCACGCGGTACTGGATTTTGTGGGTTTGCTTTTCTATTTCCTTAAAAAAAGCATTCAACCCCTTGAAGTGCGAATTACCCGTCCAAAGCACATCCTTCTCCGACTGGGATAAGTCTTTATAAGGCCTATGAATCGGGAAATCGAAACGAATACCGTTGCGCAGCAGCGGTTTGAGCCATTCACTCATTTTTTCCGTCCGCCACGGCGCAATGGCACCCTCAAAAACGGAAAGGCCTTTGTCAGGAATTACCAGATCGGGGTCGATACCCAGCACTTTGCCAAAACCTTCACAAGTTCGGCAAGCGCCATAAGGATTATTGAAACTAAACAGGTTGACGCTCGGCTCTTCGAATAAAATGCCGTCCAATTCGAACTTGTCAGAGAAGGTGCGCCGCTCTTCCCCCATGACTTCGACCACACAACTACCCTCGCCCTCGAAGAAGGCGGTCTGTACCGAATCGGAAAGACGATACTGCGTGTCTTCGTCGTCGTGCTGCACGGCGGCACGGTCGATGAGAATAAAGAGTTCCTCGGCTTCGGAGATTTCGGCCAGTTCTTCGCCTTCCAGTACCTCATCAATAAACTGGGTTTCGCCGCCTCGCACGATACGGTTGTAGCCTTTGGAAAGCAATATATTCAACTCCTCCGCCAGCGAGCGGCCCGGCCGAACCAGCAGTGGGGCCATCACCAGCACGCGGGTACCTTCCGGGTGCGACAGCATGAAATCCACCACATCGGTGACGGTGTCCTTGCGCACAACATCGCCCGACACGGGCGAGTAGGTGACGCCGATACGGGCGAAAAGCAACTTCAAATAATCATAAATCTCGGTACTCGTCCCCACCGTCGAGCGCGGGTTGCGGGTGTTGACCTTCTGCTCGATGGCGATGGCGGGCGACACGCCCCGAATGTACTCCACCTCCGGCTTTTCCATGCGCCCTAGGAACTGACGCGCGTAGCTGCTCAGGCTCTCGACGTACATGCGCTGCCCCTCGGCGAAGAGCGTGTCGAAGGCCAGCGATGACTTGCCCGAGCCGGAAAGTCCCGTAACTACCACCAGCTTGTTGCGCGGTATAGCGACATCAATGTTTTTGAGGTTGTGTACTTTGGCCCCCTTGATAAGGATAAAGCGGCGGGCGTCGAGATCGGCAAAATCTACTTCTTCTTCGGAGATAGTTTCGGCTTGTGTGGTCATGCGTTGGGCTAGGGTGTGTTGAGCCAGGGCAGGTGGAAAGGGCATATCCTGACCTTAACCCAGAAAGTGTTGCTTTAGTTTTGGGAAAATGAAAGGAAAACAAGTGGTCAGGCCTCTCCTTTCAATTGGATTCTCTGCTATTTAATTGTTGCACTAAGATATTTTTAAAAAATTATTGAATAATCTCTAAATTGCATTCTCAATTCCAAACCGGATGGCTGGTCAAATTGGCACTGTCAACCGTCAACTGTCAACTGTCAATTAAAAAAATGATCGCCGAAGCCCAACAAATCGAAATTCAGCCGACGACTAAGTCGCGCTTGCAGGAGGTTGACTTCAACAACCTCGTTTTTGGCCGGAACATCTCCGACCACATGTTCATTGCCGAATACCGCGACGGCGAATGGCAGGACGCCCGCGTCATACCGTACGGCAACCTTTCGCTCAGCCCCGTCACGGCGGCGCTGCATTACGGACAGGCTATTTTTGAGGGTATGAAAGCCTATAAAAACGACGATGGCGAAGTCCTGCTTTTCCGTCCAACCGACAACTGGAAGCGCATGAACCGCACCGCCGAGCGGATGTGCATGGCACCTATTCCCGAAGAACTTTTCATGAATGGGTTGACGGAACTACTGCGTCTGGACTCAGGTTGGGTGCCTTCCGCGCCAGGTACTTCGCTGTACGTGCGGCCCTACATGTTTGCGACGGATGCCTACCTGGGCGTGCGGCCTTCCGACACTTACTATTTTATCATTTTCACCTGTCCGGTAGGTAGTTACTACGCCAATCCGCCCAGAGTGAAAGTCGAGACGCAATACATCCGCGCGGCGGAGGGTGGCGTGGGCGCGGCTAAGTGTGCGGGCAACTACGCAGCTTCGCTGTACCCGACCAAACTTGCCCAGCAGCAAGGCTACGACCAACTTATCTGGACTGATGCGAAGCACCATACCTTCGTGGAAGAATCCGGCACGATGAACGTCATGTTCATGATGGATGGAAAATTAGTAACCCCTGCTATCAGCGATACCATCCTCGATGGCATCACCCGACGCAGCATCATCGCGATTGCCAGGAAGTGGGGGGTAGAGATAGAAGAGCGGCAGATCAATATCAACGAAGTAATTCTGGCCTTGAAAGAAGGCCGGCTCGAAGCCACCTTCGGTGCGGGAACGGCGGTAGTCGTGTCGCCTTTCTCGGTCATTGGTTACGAAGGTGTGGACTACGAACTACCT
>NZ_JBGSXF010000733.1:0-8419 GCF_041751555.1 Persicitalea sp.
CCGAAGAAAACATGTACGCAGATGGCAATCCGTACATCGGGCCAGATGCAATTTTGAAAGGTGTTTTTGGTCGTATTTTGGCAGATCATGAGTATTTCAATCTTACGGATGTCAAACTGCATTCCATGGAAAATAACCAGGTATTCGCCACACTTCGCTACAATGCAAAAGTGAAAAAAAACGGGACAAAATATGACGGACAAGTGGCTCATCTGTGGACATTAAAAAACGGAAAAATAACCGCATTTCAGCAATTTGTCGATACCAAAAAACTTGCTGATGCCATGGGTGAATAAATTTTCATCAATCGATTTACCCAGTAAATTAACTTCCCAAAAAGATTATTCATCATAAATAAATAAAAACAATGAAAAGCGCAATACTCCTTCTAATGTGCTTCCAATTATCTGTTTACACCTTATTTGGGCAAAACATAACTGGTAAATGGTACGAAACTCAAAACCCAAATGCGAGTTTAGAAATCGTCATAGATAAGAATAACGACTACTATTCGGGGACTTTCAACTGGCAATGGAAAACCTGGATTAGCACAATTAATGCACCACTCGATCATGTGACCGTTAAGAACGATTCACTTCTATTTGAATTAACGCACGATAACTTTAAGCTTAATTTCAAATTGAAAAAAGATAATGAAACGGACACTTACAAAGGCTTTTTCTATGTGAATGGTCGCCAAATAGAACCCGTTACTTTGAGTCGCAGTCCTATTGAACGTGATATGACCATTGCTCCAATAGTCGAAAAAACATATACAAGGCAAGACACTTTAAGAGGGAAAATAACCGATGAAAGGGCATGGTGGAATTTAACGCACTACGATTTAGACTTTAAATTGGATATCGAAAACAAGTTCATTAAAGGTTCTAATACCATCACATATACCGTATTAGAACCCAAAAAGGCAATGCAAATTGACCTGCAAGAGCCTTTGAAAATCACTAAAGTCGTTCAAGCGGGTGAATCGTTAACCTTTGCACGGGAAGGGAATGCGTATTTCATCCAACTGAAAGAAAATCAACTGGTAGGGTCTTCAAAAAAGATCGAGGTGTACTATGAAGGAAACCCAAAGGAAGCACCAAGAGCTCCTTGGGATGGTGGATTTTCATGGGAAAAAGATGCGAATGGTAAACCGTTTGTCTTCACGTCATGTCAAGGTGAAGGTGCGAGCTTGTGGTGGCCAAACAAGGACCACATGTACGATGAGCCCGATAATGGGATGACAATACGTGTAACCGTCCCCGAAGAGCTTATGGCTGTTGCCAATGGTAAGCTAACAGCAACCAAAAAAAATAAAAATGGCACAACAACCTATCAATGGACGGTGGTAAACCCAATTAACAATTACGGAGTCGCTCTCAATGTGGCAGATTACGTCCATTTTTCAGACCCATACAAGGGGATGAAAGGAACATTAGTATGTGATTATTATGTGTTACCCGAAAACCTTGAAAAAGCCAAGGTTCAGTTTAAACAGGCACATTTAATGTTAGAAGCGTTTGAATATTGGTTTGGGCCTTATCCATTTTATGAAGACAGCTATAAGCTTGTAGAAGGTGTTGGCATGGAGCATCAAAGTTCTGTTGGATACTCTGGATATATTAATGGTCAGCGTGGTAGAGATAGGTCAGAATCTGGTTGGGGATTAAAATTCGATTATTTGATTATTCATGAATCTGGTCACGAATGGTTTGCAAATAACATTACCTACAAAGACATGGCAGATATGTGGGTGCATGAAAGATTCACTAACTATTCTGAAGCCTTGTATGTGGAATATCATTATGGAAAAAAAGCTGGCGAAGAATATATGAAAGGTATTTCTCATAACATCGAAAATAAAATCCCAATTATTGGAGATTACGACGTAAATGACAAGGATTACTCGGGAGATATTTATACGAAAGGTGCTACCCTTTTGCATACGTTAAGGCAAGTGATCAATGATGATGAAAAGTGGAGAGCCATTCTAACGGGTTTAAATACAGAATTCTACCATAAAACAGTAACCACAGCAGAGATTGAAAATTACATTGCACAACAGTCAGGTTTGAACCTAAAACCCTTTTTTGATCAGTACTTAAGAACTGTTCAAATCCCAACATTAGAATACTATTTTGAAGATAACAAATTTGCCTACCGCTGGATTAATGCCGTAGCAGGATTTGATATGCCTTTAAAAGTAAAACTTGATAACAAAGAGCAATGGATTAAACCAACAACCAATTGGACACACGAGTACACCAAAGACACCGCCAAAGAATTGATTATTGATGCTAATTTTTATGTGGCTGGTTTTAAGAATGTGAAAAATGAATAGTACTGATAAAAAGCAAGCCTCTATCCGTGGTCTGTGAAGACACCAGACCACGGTGAAGCGTAAGAAATGTACAACAACGATGAACCACGTCCATACGACACCGACCACGGATTAGTCCCGAAAGGAGCCGATGCAACAATAGACTAAATCATTGAGACAATAGGCCTTGTCATTGAGACAATGGGCCAATTCCGGGGAGTTTTCGACCCCTAATTTTGACCCATCGGTTTCAATCGCAAGTCGTCCTGTTGGATGTAGTTTGATAACCGGGTTTTTCTATCCATGAATCTTTTAAACAACTACCAACATGAAAACCCTCAAAGCTATTTTTCTCGCTATTTTTTGCCTGTCGGGCAGCACGTTATTTGCCCAAAGTACCCTCGACGGAAAGGTACTGGATGAGGCGGGCAAACCCATCCCTTTCGTGACCATCGGATTGATGGCCGCCCAGGATTCGACCCTGGTAAAAGCCACCGCTTCTGACCCGAAAGGGGTATATGTCCTTGAAGGACTACCGTCGGGCCGATATCTGGTCAAGACGTCCGCCGTGGGATACCATGAGAATTTTACGGCCTATTTTGAACTGGCTGATTCTCGGAAGTCACTACCCAACATCGTAATGTCGGTGGCAGTCAATGAATTGGATGAAGTACGCATCGCCGCCAAGAAGCCCTTCGTGGAGCAGCAAATCGACCGCATGGTGGTTAATGTGGAAGGCAGTATCATCGGTAGCGGCAGTACCGCCCTGGAAGTGCTGCAAAAAGCACCGGGCGTAACGGTGGACTACCAGAATGACCAGATTCAGTTGAAAGGGAAAGCCGGGGTCATCGTGCAGATCGACGGTAAGCAAAGCTATCTGTCCCAGCAGGATGTGGTCGCGCTGTTGCGCACCATGTCGAGCGATAACATTGCCACCATCGAGCTGATTACCAATCCCGGCGCGCGCTACGACGCTGCCGGCAACGCGGGCATCATCAACATCAGGCTCAAAAAGAACGCCAGCCTGGGTACGAACGGGGCGCTTTCGCTGGCAGGTGGGTCAGGAATCTACGATAAGGAGCGGGCGAGCCTGCAATTGAACAATCGCACGGCAAAGCTGAATTTGTTTGGCTCGTATAGCCTAAACCGTGGGGGGAATCTATTTAGTTTATTGTACACTTCCATTCAACCTGATCCGACGGAATCCGATCCCGGACGGCAAACCTATGGAACTTCCACCAGTTACCTCCCCATGCGGGATCTGGGGCAGAATGCCAAGGCCGGTATTGACTTTTCACCCACCAAAAACACAATTATTGGCGTTGTTTGGACCGGGCTTTGGAGTCGCCATACGGAAGATGGGACCGCCCAGAGTATTTTTTCCAGAACCGATGGCGGAGCCCCCTACTTGCAGGCCGATACGCACAAGAAAATCAACTCCCTGAGCAAGAATCAGATTGCGAACCTCAATGTACAACATTCTTTTGGTGAGAAAGGGCAACTGAGCGCAGATATAGACTACGGCCAATTCAATCGGGATTTTACCAACGACCTGCTGTTTACGAATACCATTTCTCAGAATGGCGATAATGCTTCTACCAATGCGCTCTTTAATCATCAACCTACGACCGTAAAAATCCGGACGGCCAAGGCCGATTATAGCCGGGAACTGGCTCAGGGCTGGAAAATAGAAACGGGCCTGAAAATGGCCGACATTACCACGGACAATGACCTGACGGTTCGGGACGGTTTGTCGGACAATGTCCAGATAAACCCGGAGCTTTCTAACCACTTTATTTACTCCGAGCGGGTAGGGGCGGCCTACGCAAGTATCACCGGGGGCATCGGGAAAGTCGGTAGTCTCAAAACCAATGTGCAGCTGGGTTTGCGGATGGAGCATACCCGTTCTGAGGGAAATTCCCTTACCCTGAATCAGGTCATTGCCCGCAAGTACCTCAATTTCTTCCCGAGTGTATTTGTGTCTCGTCCGTTGTCGAACGGGCGGTCGTTGAGCCTCTCCTACAGCTACCGGATCGACCGGCCCAATTATCAGAACTTGAACCCGGCGCGGAGTTACGTGGATCCTTTTGCTTTCTCCCAGGGCAATGCGTTTCTCAGGCCCCAATATACCTCGGCTTTCGAGCTGCGCTATGGGCTTAAAAACGGTATTTTTCTGGCCCTCGGGGCTAATTTGACGACTGATTTTGTGAATAGCATATTTTATGGATTCGAAGGCAACAAGAGGTATATCATCTGGCAAAATGTCGGAAATGCTCAGGGGTACTCCATCACGGCGGGTCTGCCGCTCACCATCACGAAAGGCTGGCAGGTTCAGACTACCGCCATGGGTTATTTTAACCAATATCAGTTGGACTATGAGTCAGAGTCCATCAGCATCAACAACTTAGCCGGTAGGCTGAATGTGAACAACGCTTTCCTGTTGGGCAAGGGCTGGTCCGCTGAGCTATCGGGCTGGGTGTCAACCCCATCCACCCAATTCCTCAATATTTCTCCCTGGTTGGGGTCGGTGGACATCGGTGTCCAGAAAACCCTGACCGAAGCCCTCAAGGTAAAATTCAGTTTGCAGGATGTTTTTTATACCAACCGCTGGATCGCCCGGATGGATGTACCCGGAAAACTGGTGTCGTATGCAAAAGTACAATGGGATAGCCGAGTCGCTTTGCTCAACCTGACCTACACCTTCGGCAACCAGAAAGTGAAAGCCGCCCGGCAGCGTCGCACGGGGTCGGAAGATGAGAGTAGCCGGGCGAATTGATAGTGGAGAGGAGGAAGAAAAATAATCCACCAGCATTCGATGATGGTAAAATCGGGCTGCCTTTGACCGATAGCCTTGGGTAGCCCGACATATCTTTGGGATGTCTTGTTTTTTCCTCCTACTTTTATAAAAACTACACACACATAAACGACTTCCTCTTGAAGATTCTGATTGTCGAGGATGAAATGCTCATCGCAGCTAACCTTACCCTACAGCTGGAAAATCTGGGGTACGAGGTATGCGGCACTGTACCGCGGGGCGAAGAAGCATTGGTACTGGCGCGGGAACAAAAGCCCGACCTGGTACTCATGGACATTCAACTTAAAGGAGTATTGGATGGCATTCAGACCGTAACAAGACTGCAGCGGGAGCATAATGTGGCTGTCGTATATTTGACAGCGAACGATGACGATGCCCATTTTGAAGCAGCAAAGGCTACCAATCCCTTCGCCTTTCTGTCAAAACCCTTTAAAGCGCAGGAGTTACGGCGCACCATCGAACTGGTGGCCACTCGTATTCCATCTACCCCAAATACCGAATCGAGTAGTTCAGGATCAGCTGTATTTGAAGACCGGATTTTCGTCCGCCACAACGACAGCATGGTCAAGGTGATGATCGATGATATTCTGTTTATCGAAGCCGACCGGAACTACTGCCGCATCCAGACCAGGGAGGAAGAATATCTGTTGGTAGCGACTCTGAAAGAAATGGAAGAAAAACTGCCGGAGGGCCTCTTTCTTCGAATACATCGTTCTTTTGTCGTAAACATCGCCATGATTGAGGAAGTAGGAAAAAATCATATCACGGTAGTGGATAAGATCGTTCCGATGGGCAAGTCGATGCGGGAAGAACTCTTGAACAGGCTTCATTCTATCTGATTGTCTGAGACAACTACCGATAAATATCAGGACATCAGCCTGAATGCAAACGAAATGCGGGTGCCCGCGGTGAAGTCTTCGGTTAGTTGCCCGTCGAGCTGACGGGTGAGTAGTCGCACCATTTGCATTCCAAAGCCCGTTCCCTGCGCTGCGTTCGGGCGGCGCTCCGTCGGGCGGCGCTCCGTCGGACGGCGCTCCGTTCCGATAGCTTGGCCGATACCGTCGTCAGCAATTGATACGATGATCAGGTTGTCGTCCTTCCGTTGGGCGTCAAGTCGAACGGTTCCGTTTCGACCGTCCGGAAAAGCGTATTTGAGGGCATTGGAAAGTAGTTCGGTGATAATAAGGCCCAGCGGAATGGCGGTATCGAGGTCAAGGTCGATTGGTTCAAGTTGGTAGTCGATCATGACCGTTTCCTGCTTACCGTACGATTGCAGCAAGTGAATGCCCAAACTTCTAAAATAGTCGCTCATGGCTATACGCACTACTTTCTTTCCCTGATAGAGTTGCTGATGCACGAAACCCATCGAGTGGACGCGGTTCTGAATATCCAACAGTGCCTCGACCGCTCCCCGGTCTTGCAGGTAAGAAGACTGGAGGGCCAGGAGGCTCGATATAATTTCCAGGTTATTTTTTACCCGATGGTGTACCTCCTTGAGGAGCACCTCCTTTTCTTGATTCTGACGTTGTAATAAACGATTCTTGCGGGTATTTTGTCGATAGACAAGGTAGAGCAACAGCAGCAAGAAGAGGAGTAGTGATGCCACGATGGTAGTGAAAGTCTGCCGTTGTTGTTGCTGCTCCAGTCTTGCCTCTTGCAAGCCAATCGTGTTTTCTTTCTGTGCCACTTCAAACTCCGTCTGCAATCGTAGTGTCCGCTGATCCGACTCGGCGGAAAAGACCTTGTCTTTAAGTTTGTCGTAATGGTTAAAAGCTTCGACCGCCTCCCGATAATTGCCGCTTCCGGCCAAAGCTTCCCCCAGCGCCTGATAGGCTTGGCTGAGGTAGTACTCATCACCGAAGTCGTCGGTAGCGATGGCGATGCTGCGGCGCAAGTCGGCCGTCGCCTCAGTAAAGTCGCCCTGCTTGTTGTGTAGCTTGCCCATTGAAAGCCAGGCACGCATTTCCATAAAATTGTTGCTGAGAAGTTCGGCGTACTTGATAGCATTTTTTCCGGATTTCTCCGCTTGCTGGTATTTGTTAAGGTAAGTGTGCAGATCTACGAGAGAAATATAAATGTCGCTCAGGTTATTGTAAAAACCGTAGCGCTCGCCAATCACGATCGCCCGCTGGTAGTAGTACAGCGCGTTTTGGTATTGTTTCAATTCCAGGTAGTTGTTGCCCACTACATACAACGTGAAGTCGTAATCCAGGTCATCCAGGCCGCGCTGCTGGAAAATGGCCAGCGATTCGAGCCCGTATTCCACTCCCTTCTTGTATTTCGCCTGTTTCCAGAAAATATTACTCAGATCGCTGTAAGCCAGCGCTATGGCTTTCTTATCTTGCCACTTCCGACCCAAGCGCAGCGACTCCATGGCGTAGTTGGTTGCCTTGTCGAGCTGTCCCCGTCGCTCGTAAACATAGCCCAACTGGGTATTGAGAAAGGCCAAATCCCGTTCCGATACTTTTTTACGAGCCTCTTCAAGTATTACCTCTGCGCTGTCCAGCTTTTCAAGTCGGAGTAGAATGGCCCCGAGGGTAATCTGGAATCGACCCGTCCAAAGCGGATTATTTCTCTGTTCTGTAAGTTGTAAGCCCTCTTGTGCCAAATCCAGAGCAGTGTTCAGATTGCGCGTGTGCCAGTAGTAGGCCAGATCGTTCAGGATGGCGTAGTACAGAGAGTCGTTACTCTCGGAGCGTCGTCCGGCGGTGTTTTGTTTGGCGGTTTTGAGCGCTGGATTATTCAGGGCGGTTTCGAGCGATTGCAAGTAGTCGGCCCCAAACTCGTCAGTATCGACGAAAACTTGCTGATATGGACTCCTGCGATTGAAGTCGAGAATCTGACCGAAGCCCCCAGAGGGACTCGACATGAGAAACAGACTCGCGAAAACAAGCTTTTGGAGCGACATCATCAAAGCGGAGCGGGAGAATATCGAGGGCTGTAAAGATACGGTCATTTTTTCGCCCGGTAAATAAAACGGCCCCTTCGGACACTTTTCGCCTATGTTCGTCCTTGATCGGTTTCTTGAAAGTAACATTTCCGGTAGATTGGCGAAGCAGTATTTCGATTGTTCTTTCAATCGCTGCTACTTTCATCAAGTTTTTTTTGACTACTCCTAAACCATCTCATTATCATGAAAACCAAGAACTACCTCAACATCGTCCTGATCTTAGTCGCTCTCTTGACATTGAGTTGCAACGATTCAACCGAAAAGCAGGAAGCTGCCGAAACCACCGAAATAGCCGCTCCCGATCCGTCGCAGACCCGAGCAGAAATAGAAGCCG
>NZ_JBGSXF010000734.1:0-8334 GCF_041751555.1 Persicitalea sp.
TCGAACAGCAACGGCGCGGCCTACGCCGATTTGGACAATGACGGCGATCTGGATTTGATCGTCAACAATGTGAACCAGCCCGCTTTTATCTATCAAAATCAAGCAGACAAATTATCCAAAAATCATTTTCTGAAAGTAAAAACCCAGGGCAAAGGCGCGAACACGCAGGGCATTGGGGCGCAACTGACGCTGTACAGCGGCGGTCAGGCGCAGTACCTTGAACAAATGCCGACGCGCGGCTACCAGTCGAGCGTATCGCCGATTTTGCATTTTGGTTTGGGAGAAAAAAGTATCGTGGATTCGCTGCGGGTAGTTTGGCCCTCGGGCAAAATGCAGATGCTGGTGAATCCCAAAGTCGATCAACTCCTGACCGTATCGGAAACCGACGCCACGGGTACTTTCAAATGGGGCGAAAAGACGAACGCATTATTTCAGGAAATCCCCTCCCCCATCGAGTACCAGGACGCCAAACTGGAAGTCAACGATTTCTACCGCCAGCCGCTGCTGGTCAATCCGTTGTCTTTTTCCGGCCCCTGCCTGGCGAAGGCCGACGTGAACGGCGACGGGCTGGAAGATGTCTTCGTGGGCGGCGGCAAAGGCCAGCCCAGCGAATTATTTATCCAACAAAAGGGAGGTAGTTTTAGCAAGAAAAGTACCCCTGCCTTCGCTGCCGACGCCGCCAGTCAAGCCACTGACGCCATCTTTTTCGACGCTAACGGCGACGGTGCGCCCGACCTTTACATCGCCCACGGCGGCTACGCGGATTTCGCGCCGAACGACGCCCGCTTTCAGGACAAACTCTACTTGAACGACGGAAAAGGAAACTTTTTCCCAAGCCCCAATGCCCTTCCAAAAATGTTGACCAGCACCGGCGCCGTGTGCGCGGGCGACTTCACGGGCGACGGCAAGCCCGACCTTTTCGTGGGTGGCCGCGTGGTGCCGGGCCGCTACCCTGGAGTCCCGGAGAGCTATATTCTGGTCAATGACGGGAAAGGGAATTTCACCAACCGCACGTCCGTCATTTCTTCAAATATCTCCAAACTCGGCCTGGTGACGGACGCCGCCAGCACCGACCTCAACGGCGACGGCAAAGCAGACCTGGTGGTCGTGGGCGAGTGGATGCCCCTCACGGTTTTCATCCAGGAAAACGGCCGGGCAGCGTTCCGAAAACTGACCGACAAAACGAAGGAGTACTTCGACAAAGAATACCAGGGCTGGTGGAACACGTTGCTCGTGGAAGACCTCAACGGCGACGGCAAACCCGATTTGGTGGCAGGAAATCAGGGGCTGAACTCGCAGGTGCGGGCCAGCGACCAGGAAATGGCCTCGCTCCACTACAAAGACTTCGACAACAACGGCACGGTCGATCCCATCCTGAGTTTTTACGTGCAGGGCAAGAACTACCCCTACATCACCCGCGACGAACTCGTGCTGCAAATGAGCAGCATGGGCAGCCGCTACCCCGACTACAAAAGCTACGCCGACGTAACGCTGAACGACCTTTTCTCGGCCCAGGAGCTGAAAGACGCCGGAAAACTGACCGCCAACTACCTGAAAACCGCCTGTTTTATCAATGTTGGCAACAAGTTGCAACTAAAAGAACTACCGCTGGAAGCACAATTCTCGCCCGTGTTCGCCATTGCCTCGCTGGATTACGACCAGGATGGCAAGCAAGACCTGCTCCTCGGCGGCAACATCAGTCAGGGACGGCTGCGGCTGGGAAAGTACGATGCCAACTACGGGCTTTTGCTGAAAGGGGACGGGAAGGGTAGTTTCACGGCTATCCCGCAGCAGCAATCGGGCTTTCGCCTGAGGGGGGATGTGCGGAGTATAATGCTGGTGGGGGATAAAGTGCTTTTTGGGGTTAATCAGCAAGCATTGAAGGCCTACCGGATGACAACTTCCCAACGGCTTGCCCAATGATTCCCATGCCCCGGACCCCTGCTGGAATGGGCCGACCGATTGCTCAACACAAAAGACATAGCTGTCATGCATAGCACCACTTGTCACCCTTTCAGACAGCAGTAGTGGTTGCAGGTAGTTCAGTACGTTTCCCGTGCTTGGCGTTCTTCGCCTTTATTTCCTGCATGATTTTTCTGAAATCTGCCAACTCCTGCTCCGTCCAGGGTTCAGATTTGGTCGATAAGTCGACGTCTTTCGGCTCTTTGATCAGTCCCATGTTTTTAGCTTTTGAAGTATTGTGAAATAAGTCTTGACGCAGCATCAGGTTCGATGAACATCCTCAATCCGCGAAAATGAGTGGCGTGGAGCGTTTGCTGGTAATACTTTATGAGTGCAGTTTTTGCATCGAAAGCAAGAAAACCCTCATAACCTCTATCAACTGAAACCTTACAAGCAAAAGCAACGAGGTTGCCCGGCACTCCCAGATAGACCTTGGCTTTTCCCTTATTGAACTTAGAACTTTCAATTAGTTGCATGAAAATGTGGTCGGTTTTGTCCTCGATGCTCAACAGCCCTTGGATAATCGTCGGATTGTTTACCGTAGTCAGCTTGTAGATGTTCTTGGTTTTGTCTTTCATTTCTTTATGCCAATCAAACTGCCAGTCGCTCTTTTTGATTTGACTGGCATCTGAGCCAGTTAGCCGAACAATCTCTGTGTCAAAAACTTCTCCCGTCGAAATGTTTTCGATTGAATTGGTCAGCTTGTCGATTATGAATTCATTTCCTGAATTGAGCTGCTTTTTCAAGTAGTGAATTTAAGAAGTTTCGAGATGAGAATCAAATGTTGGTTTTGGTTAAGAAGTTGCCGAATGGCCGTGGGAGTAAGCTTTATTTGGTACTTATCAGTTCCCATAGGTTGATTCCCTCTTCAAAGGTGACAGCCTTTCCTTCCCTGGCCTCTTGCTGGCTTTCTTTCACCATCGCCACAAACTCAGGATCATAGGCCGAGTCGTCGGATCGTGCCTCTTCAAAAGGCACCTCAAAGCTTTACAAAATAGCCCGGACGGCTTTCAGGATTTTCCTGTCCTCGGTGTCGATTCTTAACGTTGTCATGATGTTTGTCCTTTTTTACAAAATTACTCAGTTTTAGGCTAAAAGGTAGGAGTAGCTTGGGGTTCGGGCTGTTACAAGCAGGTACGCCTGCCCGGAGTGTTCATTGCAGAGCCTAAGCAAGCATTCACATCCCGATCAGTTTTTGGTATATTTGTTCCAACTACTGATAAAATTTATCATGGAGATTAAAGAGATCATCACAGTGGACAAGGAAATACTGGGCGGTCAAACCGTCTTCAAAGGGACCCGTGTTCCCATTGAGTCTTTGTTCGACCATCTGGAAGCTGGCGTGACGATCGACGAATTTCTCGAAGATTTCCCCACCGTAACTAAAGAACAAGCCGTTGCCCTGCTGGAATGGGCCAACCGATTGCTCAACACAAAAGACATAGACCAGTTGTATGCGGCTGTTGCTTGACGAGAATTTGCCAAAACGGCTCAAACTCGATTTTCCCGAACATGAAGTTTACACAGTGCGTGACAAAGGTTGGAACGGAGTGAAAAACGGGCAACTTCTCAAACTCCTCATCGAAAACGGATTTGACGCGCTTCTTACTTTCGATAAGAACTTGCAGCACCAGCAAAATTTCTCCAAATACTCCGTTGCCCTTTTTCGTCCTGTCGGCCTGGATCAATCGGTATGAGGTTTTGAGGCCTTTGGTACCTCAGATCAAGAATTACCTGAATAAAGATGGGCTGCTGAGTGGCGTAGTGGTTATTCAAATGTCAACTGCACCGCCTCAAGTCTAGTTTGGCGAAAAGTGTCAAAAAGGCTACTCTCTCGCGAGTGTCAAAACGTGCTTTTTCAATTGTGGGCTAATGAAAAAACCTGCCCGATCAATCAGGCTGTTAATGATAGGTTGAATTTTGGGCAAAAGGCCCAAATCCTTTGCTTTTAGCAACGTTCCTAGCAAACCTACAATGTCGATTCCCAATGATTCTGCTTTTTGCCGCCCGTTGCTTTCGTCAATGATCAGAAAATCAGCTTTGAGTTCAACAGCCAAGGCGATTGATTTAGACTCGCCTTTGTCTAATTCTATTTCAAGTGTTTCGACAAATTCCCTATCCTGTGCTGTCACAACCTGAATCCAAGCCTGTTGGTCAAGCAGCCTTTTTTGTGATTCTATTTCGCAGAGTTCTTCATAAACCGACTGAGGAATAATGATTTGCCCATACACGTCACGCAGCAGTGACAATAGCCCTATCCTATCTTGATCAAGTTGGTGACGGGTGAGGTGTCGCTAACAATCGACGTCACAGCTTCCTGAGATTTTTGAGATCGGCATTGACGTCTTCGATGGTGATGTGAAGGTAGATATTCCGCTTGGCAAGTTCCTTTTGAAAATCGATTAGGCTCAGGCCCGCTATCTTACGGGCCTTGCCGATGCTCAGCCGCCGCTTTTCGTACAAGTAAGCGGCCAATTCGACTTTAAGATCGGCGGAAGAGAGTTTGGCCTGTGCCAACACCTCGTCGGGAATAGAGAGCGTCATGGCTTTTGTCGTTTTTGTTGCCCAGTGGTTCTCATGCCCCGGACGATAGGCCGTCCATGGCAGAGGTTGGGAGTGATGGCAATGCGGTCGCTGATGTATGTAGTCATAGTTGATACAGCAAGCAAGATGGGGATGTATTGCGGCCTTTGGGCTTCGAGAGCCGTTAAAAACGGCTTTTTATTTTTTGTACGCAGTCTTTGCAGACTGCGTACAACGGCGGCGGAAGACTACGAAGTACGGGTCGCAGTCTTTGCAGACTGCGACCAACAGGGGGGTGCTTCGGGCAGTCCAGCGGGGCCGAACATCGCGGGGCCGACCATCCGGCTGCAATTCATTTTTGGTACGCAGTCTTTCAGACCATAAACAACGGCAGCGGAAGACTACGGCGAGCTGAGGTGTCTTAGCTATCGGCGCAGAAGACTGCGACGAACCAGGGTATTTAGCATACTGTCGTGCGCTCGGCTTTTTATACGATAACCAAATAAACTGCCCGGGGCGGAATCTACCGAGCCCTCCTTCGCCGTACTCGGCAAACCTACCATTCCTCGCTAGTTGAAAAAAAACCTACCGCTCGATAAGTTTTGGATGACTATCCGTTCCGAATATTGAATTTATTTTTTACTTTTCCTGAGTGAATCTTTTGAGCAAGAAAATTAAACCTTATACAAGGTCGAGTAAGGGACAAATCAGAGGTAGCGGGTTTAGGAGCATCGTTTCTGTGTAAGGTATCTCTGGCCTAGTAGTGCATCGAAAACGACGAGAGATCAATATATACAGTAACCCTTATAATCATGATAAACCTTTGCTTACGAATTTTTAAAAAAAGCATTTCTTGTTGCCTTTGGTTGGGTTGTTTCCTGCCAATAATGACTTACAGTCAAGCAGATTTATTCAAGAGTAAATCTGGCAAAGCACATTTGAATAGTAAAATATCTGCGTACTTCCTCTTCAATGGAGGATGGGGGATCACTTCATCTTTTGGAACTTGGATTCGCTTCAAACATACGCAGCCTTCATTCAATATTTCACTTAATATGGTTGGCTCTGAAAGCAACCTAGGTAACCGAAACAGATACCTTACAACTTATCAGATCAACGCTGTAATGTCGCCAATGATTATGGTCGGTGCGGGGGACGGCCTGTTTCAGGAAGTCAATCCGTTCTATTTTGGTGCTTCGAGCGCTATTCATAGTGATTTCAAGCAATCAATAACGATTGGTAGCAATTTTGTAGTCATGCCACGTGGTGTTGGTCGCAACATCACAACTTTTAGAAACCGGACACAACAACTTGTTTATATCGGCCTGAGGGGTGGTGGGTCAGATTGGGATATAAACTTTAATATATACGAAGACTTTTTTGGAACTGACAATGGAATATTGCAGGGTTTGGCGGATAACTACGATAGATTTTATACGGGTGGTGGTAATCTTCAACTTCGATTTAAAAATATCAAGGTTAAACTCTTTTCAGAAATTTATACAGGTAACTTTCAAAGAGATCTTTTCGATAGTCCCGACCTTTACGAACCCTTTAAACCAAATACTTCCAGAGTCCCAAACAACTTTATTGAACCTTCTGGGGTAAAACCGGATTCAAAGGCATTCAAAAAACGAACAAGACACCCTCGGTACGTCTCACAGGAGCCTGGTCAAAAGCTATTCAACACTGGTCGCACCTTTCTGGCCATAGAATTATCGCCCGAATTATTTGGTCAAGGCAAAACTCGATTCAATAATGCGTCAATGGAAGGCTTTATCGGATTTCAAGGTGGAATTAAGCAAATGGGCGTTCAGAACTTGATTCATAGCTGGTCAACCATAAGTAAGATAAATTTAAATGCGATACCTAACGAGGAAGAACCTGATGATTTACACAACAAAAAAAGCAGTCGAGAACGTCTGCATAGGTTCTATCCTGCATATGAAGAATCCATACTCATTGGCGGAGTTGGTTCATCTTATAACTTATTAAGATAATATCCGAATGAATGTATCTTTGAAATCCGAAATTACGTTACTCGTGCTATTTGTGCAGTCGATCTGTGGCGTATCTGGGTTGTATGCACAGCCATCTATCAAGTCCGCCATTACAGTCAAATTAGATTCTCTGGCCAATCAGATGGTAAATAGTGGCGTTTATGAGAGAGTTATTGATTTTGGTTACGTTCATTCGCCAAAACGTTATGAGAGGAATCGTTCCATTTCAGCCCATAATGAGCTAACTATGTTTATTGTTAGATTTGATAAAATGGAATTCGATAGCTCAATAAATTCATACATCGGCAGAGTCTTTATGGGCGAGCGATATTTGGAAATGTCCTATAATAAGATATATTCCAGTATCACTAATTATAAGAATGATAAGGATGGATTCTTTATGATGTGTAAGCTATACTATGAACCAAGATCAGGAGAGTTCCGGCTAAATATCTATCCCAATTATGTAACAAATATCTGCGAACGTTCTGGCAATCCTTTTAAAGGGATGCATTACAATACAGTATTGTGCGACTCTACGGATCAGCACTGGCAATCACTCCGCTACCTCACAGCACTTAGCGACGAGCATTCCGATAATTTCAGTCAAACTAATGATAGTTCTAATGTCTTTAAATTCCTGAATCCGCCTCTGCCAGCTGTTAATATCTTTCGGCAGGATACCACTTACTCCGATCTTCCAAAACGAAAACGAAATCTGCTGCGCGAACTCAACCTTCGTAAACAAATAAAATGTTTCACCGTTGGCTCAATTAGAGCGAACCACTCCGGCTTATCTGCCAATTCACTTCGGCTGAAGTTTACCAAATATTCGCTAAGTGAAGATTTTCTGGACGGCTCAGAGTATGAGCTTAGATTTCTGTCATATACAGAAATGAATAACGATTTTTTAAGGCTGAAGGGAGGACTGAATGAATCAGATAGTGCTTCTTCTATATTTATCACCAGAAATCCACTTTACAAATCGCTCATATCATCATTTGAACCTATAGACACTTATGTGCCTGATCTCAACTTTTCATCAAAAATTAACATTTATTATGTACGGGACTCGCTACTAGAAATTTCCCAGGTAAGTCAAGGACAGAACCAAAAAGAAAAAATGCGAAGCGATAGATTGGTGAATATAAAGCAACGTTCTCAAATTGAGCAAAAGGTCAGTTTACCAGATTTGGAAACTCACAAAAGACCGTTGGAGCAGCTTCCTGGAAAAGCGCAAAGTGTGACTTCCGCTGATCTATCAGATGAGCATTGGATTTATTATGATGAAAAGGTGCAAAACAAACCTGTAAAAGATGTTCTCGTAATAAAGTCGCCAGTATTTCTGAGGGATACAATTCCAGTCCAAACCGAAAATGGGGAGTGGTTGCAAGGCGGTATAAAGGTAAAATTCAAAGGTTATACTAATCCTGGCGACAGATGGCAAATACTTGATACTAAATCCGTAGGTACGGAAGGACACATTGTTTTATGGAAAAAAATCAAAGAAATTGCCAAGTAAATTCTTACTCTACCCAATTGTTTTTTTAGGTTTTTGATAATGAGAAAACTATACGAGCCTCTTTTGAGCCTGGATTATTTTTCAATTTTAACAAAACAGCTCTCTTTTAGGCTCAAAAGCTATTTTCGTTGAGCGTCCGTCTCGACTTCTAATCTTTGCAAGATTCTCAAAAAAAAAGAGAAGAACCTATATCGGGGTCGGAGGCAATATGTGGGAAGTTCTAGCCGAAAGCCGACCGCCAAAAGCCCATCCCTACTTCCGCACCCCCATCTTAAAAACCGTAGAAGTACTATACGTCTCCCCAGGCCGCAGCATCACCGACGGGAA
>NZ_JBGSXF010000735.1:0-2106 GCF_041751555.1 Persicitalea sp.
AAACGCGAGCAGGCGATTTACGCCGGAATGTGGGGAATTATTTCCAATCCCGTCGATCAAGAATTGATTGAGAAAAATTTTGCCAAAAAATCTGTCACGCGCCGTAATTCCGGCTACGCGCTGGATAGTTTGGTGGACGAAGAAAGAAATGGCGATGTCAACCTCGCTCGCCTGATTGCGGGATCGGAAGGTACACTTTGTTTCATCACCGAGGCAAAAATCGGCCTGGTGGATTTACCGCCCGCTGCCGTGGGGGTAGTTTGCGTCCATACGACTTCACTGGCCGAGGCTCTGCACGCCAACCGCGTGGCCATGCAACACCAGCCTAAGGCGTCGGAATTGGTGGATAAGTACATCATGGACTTTACCAAAGAACACCACGAGTACTCCAAGAATCGATTTTTTCTGGAAGGCGATCCCGCAGCCCTGCTGCTGGTGGAATTCTGGGGCGACAGGGAGGAGGAAGTGCAGAAACTGGCAGCAGATTTCGTCGCCGATTTGACACTGGAAAATCTTGGCTACGCCTATCCGCTGCTGTTCGGGGCCGATGCTGCCAAAGCCTGGGACATCCGCAAGGCCGGCCTGGGCCTGATTCGCAACCTGCCCGGCGATACGCAGCCTGTGAACCTCATCGAGGATTGCGCCGTGGCCGTGGAAGATCTGCCCAACTACATCGCCGACCTGGAAAAACTGCTGGCTCGGCGCGGCCTCCATGCCTCATACTACGCCCACGCCGGGGCGGGTGAACTGCACGTGGAGCCAATGATTAATCTGAAAACCAGCGAGGGGAAAGAGACTTTCCGCGAAGTACTGACCGAAACCGCCGCCCTGGTGAAAAAGTACCGGGGCGCGCTCTCGGGCGAACACGGCGACGGACGATTGCGCGGCGAGTTTATTCCGTTTATGATGGGGCAGGAGGTCTATGAACTCTTCCGGCAGGTCAAGCGCATTTGGGATCCGAACGGTATTTTCAACGCAAATAAAATCGTGGACACGCCACCCATGAACGAGTCGCTGCGCTACGAGGCAGACGCCCCGCCACCCGCCATCGAGACGGTTTTCGACTTCACGCGCGAGGAGGGCATCTTGCGCCTGACCGAAAAATGCAGCGGCTCCGGCGACTGTCGCAAGACGGAACTGACGGGTGGCACAATGTGCCCAAGCTACATGGCGACCCGCCGCGGGCGCGATACTACCCGCGCTCGCGCCAATATTTTACGGCAGTTTTACACAAAAAGTGAAAATAATGGAAACGGTATTGGCCCCGCTAGTTCCGAAATGGTGAAGGAAGTACTTGACCTGTGCCTCTCCTGCAAAGGCTGCAAGGCCGAATGCCCGTCGAGCGTGGACGTGGGAAAAATGAAAGCGGAATTTACGCAGCAGTATTATGACCAACACGGTGTCCCGTTCAGATCGCGGCTCGTGGCGGATTTTACCAAGCGTATGAAGCAAGCCGCGCTGGCTCCTTGGGCCTATAACAAGATTTTCAGCACGCCTGCCTTGCGTCGTGTCGCCAATAAAGCCGTTGGCTTTCACCCCGAGCGAACGATGCCGCTGCTGGGCAAGCAGACTTTTCGAAAATGGTTTGAGAAGAGAAAAAAGGAACCCCAGGAAGCTGCCGAAAAGAAAGGAAAAGTCTTTCTCTTCTGCGACGAGTTTACAGATTACAATGACTCGGAAATCGGCAAAAAATTGGTGTTGCTTTTAGAAGGTCTAGGCTACGAAGTATTGCTACCCAAGCACGTGGAATCGGGGCGTACTTTCTTGTCCAAAGGACTGGTGAAGGAGGCACAAAAGATTGCAAATAAGAACGTGCAGCTTTTACAACATGTAATCAGCGACGAAACGCCGCTCGTTGGCATCGAACCCTCGGCTATCTTGACATTCCGTGACGAGTACCCTGATTTGGTCGCGCCGGAATTGCGGGAGGCGGCGCAAAAGCTGGCGAAGAACGCGCTGCTTTTTGAAGAATTTATAGCCCGCGAAATGGAAAAGAAAAATATCGCCAGTTCGCAGTTTTCTACCGAAGAGAAACTCATAAAACTGCACGGACATTGCCATCAGAAGGCTCTCTCGTCGCTGTCGGTGGCCAAGCAGGTACTTTCA
>NZ_JBGSXF010000736.1:0-7461 GCF_041751555.1 Persicitalea sp.
GCCAGTAAGGATCCGGGTAGTTTTGCGATAATTTTTGAGGATACAGCGGCGTTGCTGGGGCTGTTGGTAGCAGCGCTGGGGGTTTTTCTGGGGCATCAGCTCGACAACCCTTACCTGGATGGCGTAGCCTCGCTCGTGATCGGGTTGATCCTGTCAGCTACTGCGGCCTTCCTAGCTTACGAAAGTAAGGGGCTGCTGATTGGGGAGGGGGCAGATCCCATCGTGGTGGCAGGGCTCGAAAAAATTATTGAAGATGAGCCGGGCATTCAGAGTGTCAGACCTCCACTGACCATGCATTTTGGCCCCAATGAGGTGTTTTTGGCCTTAGACGTGAACTTCAAATCCGAACTCACGGCCATTGAGGTAGAGCAAGCTGTGGTGGTGCTTGAGAAAAATATCCGGCAGGCCTTCCCTGACATCAAGCGGATATTTATCGAGGCCCGGGCCCTCTCACCTGATCGGAATACTTCGCGCTGATCCATAAATTCCTGTCCGCAAGGATTTAACCTTAGTTAAATTCCTGACAGTAAGCGAGATACATATTAACAATTCAAAAACTCATTAATGATTTTCTTCCCTCGAAAAAAAATCTGGGCTCAATCAGATCACTCCCGGCCTCCTCGTCCAGTTGATATTTTTGTCGGATCTTAATTAAGGTCATTCCCTCCGCAAAGTAACGCCTGTTTTCTACGATGAACCGTACCTCTGGACCAGAGTCGTCATAGACCAACGCATCTTTGACGGCATGATGAAGTATGCCTATGGAGGAGGAACCGAGCGCATATATCGCCCGATTTATATGGCGAAAATCTGATTTTGCGGCTTTTCTAGCCTCTACTCCCTCCTCCTCGGTGATGGCGTCATAGGCCATGTAGTAGATCAGCAGGTAGTCATGGAAAAAAGATTTTACAGTTTCCTGCTCGGCCAATATATCGTCGCAGAGTAAGCCACTAATGGTTTTTCGAAAGCAGGAAAGGTAAGAATAACATTCCAGGCTGTATTCAAGGGGCTTATGCGGAATCTCCGACTGGAAGTAGTACTTCAAATTGTCCGCCCGTTGCACAGACCTCAGATTGGCGTTGGTCCCTAGGTGCCCATAATACACCAGGGAAGCATCCCCTATTTTGATGGTGTGTTGGGGAGGACGCAGTATAACCTGCAACTTCTGGCTCAGCTTTTCGAAGCCTTCTTCGCGCAGAAACCAGAAGTAAATTCCCCGCTGAGCCGGGACAAGCGCGTGGTTCTCGTGCCGGGCCTTCATCAGTGCATCATAAGACAAGGCCGAAAAATAAGGCAGTACATCGGTCGGCGAATCGAACTGTTTCATGGGTAGTTAAGGGCAGGTTGAATTTATTATAAAAAAGGTAAGCCTGTGGCTGAACTACTAGTATAAGACACTTTGTAAATGAGTAGTGTTCAGCTATAAAGAACCAACGCTAATACTAGCCGGGCCGCGCCTAGGGTTAGCTACCCAACGTTCTACCGACATTGAGACGGATATTAAGGGTAGCTGTCAGGATTTTTTAAACAGCATCGCACCCTTCGCTGTTTAACCTGGAATGATAGAAAAAGAGCAAATCAATACACTATCTGAACGCGACACGGATCGGATCATCGAAATGGCCTGGGAAGACCGTACACCCTTCGACGCCATCGAGGCGCAGTTTTGCCTCGCGGAACCGGAGGTTATCGTGTTGATGCGACGTTCGTTGAAGCCCGCTTCGTGGCGGCGTTGGCGGGCGCGGGTGCAGGGCCGAAGCACCAAGCATGCCCTCAAAGCGAGCGCGCTCATGCATCGTTTCAAGAGCGATCGGCAGCGTTCGATTTCGCGCAATAGAATCAGCAAAAGATAAGAACCGACTATTCCACCAACACCTTCGCCTGACCGACTCCCGGCAGTCCGCTGAGGGCTAAACCTTCTACCTTGATCGTTACGGTTGACTTGGAATCGGACGTGTAGAATGAAAAAGCGGCTTTACCATCCGATCCGGTTCGAATATGGGGTACCCATAGCAGGGTGGGACGGTAGTCGGGGCGTATGTGTTCGGGCTGAGGTTCGTCGTAGCGGGGGGCGTAGAACTCGCGCAGGGGATCGTAGCCCATGATGCGGGTGGACAAGCTACCGTCGGTATCCTCGGGCGTGTAGGGGCGGTTGGGATTGCCATTTTTAGTGAGAATATTGATGACCCCACCCCGTCCTTGATCGCCGTATATCGTAGCGGCTGCACCCACAATTACGTCGATAGATTCCACGCTGGTGGGCAGGATGTTCATGGCGACATCCTTGTTGACAGGGCTGCCATCCATCATGTACATCGGTTCGATGACTCCCTGAAAATTAGAATTTCCCCGGAGCTGAATTACCTGGTTGGGCCGTGAGCCAATCACGCGCGCACTGGGAACGCGCCCCTTGATCACATCAAAAATAGTGAGCGCACCCGCCGTGTTTTGATCAGTAAAAGCCAACGTAGATGTGGGGCGCTTGTAGAGCGCACGGCGGGTGTCATTGGCTATGGGATCCACTTTTTTGCCTTTGATGACGACTTCTTGTAAAAGTTTTTCTTTGCTCTCGCGAATAGCCCGCTCTATTGCCAGGTAGTCTTTGGCGCGTTCCAGGATGTCCCGTGCGGCAAGTGGTCTGTCCGGCGTTCGGAAAGGGATTTTGGTCGGTGTCGGTGGCGAAAAAACGTCGGTTAGTATCTTCACATCCACCGCCTTTTTCGGGTCGGTAATTTGGATTTGCACGTCGGTGGAGTCCGTTATGTCCATACCGTACACCGCAAACTCCCCCGATGCTACGCTCTCTCCGGTCACAAACATCTGGGTGCTGTCCTTTTGGAGAATGGTAAAGGCCAACGGCACCACACCCGTGGTTCGTTTGCTATTATTTCGCACCAGTTTCCCGGTAAGCGTTATGCCTTGCTCTACAAAGTAGGCAGGCTCTAGGGCCTGGTCGGTGAGGACATCCTCCCACCGGAATCGGCGCCAGCCTTGCGTCATCAGGAGGAGGTCGAGGTACCGATCAGCGTTGGGGTTCGAGCGATCGAAGTACCCGGCTGGCTGTTCGATCGCTCCCCGAAGATCGGCTTCCAGTCTGAGATAAGAGACGATATTTTGTGCATGAGCCTCGGTTGCGGCCTGGCTGTTGTCCGTTACAGCCACCGAAAAATTGCCCTGCACGGGATTTCCCTCAGGGTCGGTCACGTCCAGGCCAACGTCCACTTCCTCACGTATTTTATAGGTGTTTTTGGCGGGCTTTATTTTGATGGTAAAGGGTTCCGCCAGGCGATTGTAAATCAGGCGCTCCGCTACCGGAAGGCTATTTAAGCCAAAGAGCGTAAGGTGCGTGATGCCATCGCCGAGCCCCGCTTTGGGGATGGCGAAAAGGGTGAGTTTGGCGGAAATTGCCGCTTTGTTGGCGTACGTAACATCGCCCTGGTTATGGGCAATCAAGGCCATTTCGACCGGATTGGCCGAATTACTTCTGACAAAAATCCGGGCATTTTCTTTGTCTGAAAGGTTATCGACGATAAAGATCGCCCCCTCTTCTTTAATGGTAGGAAAAGGGGCAGCGGTAAAACTACCGTCAGGTTTTTTGACCTGAATACGGTACGTTTGGCCCGCCAGCGGTCTGAACAAAAACTGACCCATGCCCAGGTACTCCGTCCAAAACCTGACCAACGTGTCATTAGATTGGTTGAGTACGACGCCCGATAAATAGATACTTTTGCCCAGGCTATCGGTGGCCTTAAATGCGACTTTGCTCTCGATATTACGAAGCAGATACCCGCCTTCGGGCATAAATTGCACATCGATCTCTGAGGATGCAGCAGGTGTGGCAGCAGGATCGGTAGCAAGCAGAGCGAAGTCACGGTAAAAGAAAAGCTCCTCCGAAAAATTCCGCATCCAGTGGGTGTACGCGCGAAGCCGATATGGACCCGAGGGCAGGCTGTCGGGCAAGAAAATATCGCCTTGCCCCAGGCCATCCGCCATCCGAACGCGCTTCGTAAGCAGAATCTTCTGACTTTTGGAATCGATCAAATCTACGTACAATAGCCGGCTGAGCGTATCGGGCGTACTCGTGGCGGCAAACGTGGCGTAGGCACTAAACCAGATCGTTTCTCCCGGCAGGTAATGGGGCCGGTCGATGTGCAGGTACACTTTTTCGTGGATAAATAGTTGTTGGTAGGCATCCATTTTCTTCACGATGCGTTCCAGAAATCCTTCTTCCGCGTAAAAGGCCATCAGCAACAGGCCCGTGCTAAAACCCAATAAGGTAAGGAGCGATTTTTTCATAGACATAATTTTTTCCTAAAATAGCAAATAGACAACCAAATGACAGCAAAGCGTATATTTTTTACCGGCGGCTCGGGAAAAGCGGGCAAGCACGTGATTCCGTATCTGCTCAATCAGGGACATCGCGTGATGAATGTAGATTTGAAACCTTTGGATCATCCGGGGGTAGATAACCTGATCGCGGACATCACTGATTCCGGGCAAATGTTCAACGCCCTGAGCTCATACGCCGGGCTGGATGAATTGGAAGCAGGCGATGGCGTGCCGAAGTTTGATGCGGTAGTGCATTTCGCCGCCGTGCCCAGAATCTTGATCAACCCGGACAATGAAACGTTTCGGGTCAACACCATAGGTACCTACAACGTGATTGAAGCCGCGGTTAAATCAGGCATCAAGAAAATCATCATCGCCTCTTCGGAAACTACCTACGGAATTTGCTTCTCGGATGGTAAAACCGACCCCAAAGTACTGCCGCTGGAAGAAGATTACGACATCGACCCCATGGATAGCTACGGGTTATCGAAGGTAGTTAATGAAAAAACGGCACGAAGCTTCCAACGACGGTCAGGCTTTGACATTTATGCCCTTCGGATTGGCAATGTGATCGAGCCTCACGAATACGCCGAACTGTTCCCGGATTATTTTAAAAACCCCGAGGTGCGCCGCCGAAATGCTTTCTGCTACATTGATGCTCGTGACCTGGGACAGATTGTGGATTTGTGTTTGGAAAAGGACGGCCTGGGTTATCAGGTTTTCAATGCCGGAAACGATCAAAACGGTGCCGTCATTCCCAGTAAAGAATTGGCTGAACGATTCTTTCCCGGTGTACCCATTACGCGCAAATTGGGCGAGCACGAAGCCCTGTTTTCAAATCGCAAAATTCGGGAAGTGTTGGGGTTCAAAGAACAGCATAACTGGCAGAAATACTTGAAGTGGGACTGAACAGGCACTACTTCTTCCTTACCGTACCCACGCCGTATCGCTTCACCTGCCGCATTTTGAGTTGATCGCCGACCACTTCTACCTTTTTCAGATCCATGAAGGTACCCTTGGCGTCGTAGAAACCAATCATGCAGGAGAGATCATTCTCATACTTCCGCACGTCGACTTTGGGCTGGTAACCGAAGTTGGGAATATCGACGCTGTCTTTCACATCCATCATTTTGTAGGTGACAGCCACCCGGTAGCGAAACCGCAGTGGGGTTTCGTACAGCTTCACCGTGAACTTGAATTCATTCAGTGGATCGGGGACGCGCGCGGAATAGGCGGCGACCGGCTTGGGGTCGACGTTAGTTCGCTCTCTGGGAATCGTGTCGTTCACGACGACCCGTTTTTCGGCGGTTTCCTTTTTTTCTTGTGGGCTATTGCAGCCGACCGCGAAAGCCAGTAGGAAAAGCAAAATGGGTACTCTCATGCGTTGTGGGTGGTTGGAAACAGGGGATGGCTAACGAAGGGGAAAGTTAGTAGTTTTTCAGATGCTTATAGCGTCGAATTATTGCTGGGTACTCAGGATTTCGATAGATTCTGGGCGGGTCGTCCTTTTCAGTACTGATTTGACTACTACCTTATCCCGAAAAAATAAAAACCCATGAACAGCCCGCTCGAATTTATGAATGCATCAAGATCAAGGCTCCTGTTGAAATGCGCTATTTTGTGGTTATTCTTAGGATCGGAGGTCGCCGTAGCCCAAGGACAGAGCGCGAGCCTGTCGGATGGGGCAACGGTCGTAGTCACTTCCAATAATCAGAAGACTCAGGTGAGTAGCGATAAAGACGGGAAACTACTAGTGAATGTTTCCCCCAAAGATGCGCAAAATTTCAAAAAACGGGGACGGATTGTGTATAGCGACTTCGGTGCGAAAGGCGACGGCAAAACCGACGACATCGACGCCATCGCGGCGGCCCACGCCTTTGCCAATCAGCAGGGTTTACCGATAAGAGCAGACAGGGGCGCTACCTATTACATCAGTGGCAAGGAGCGCACCGTTGCGATTCAGACCGATACGGATTTTGGTACGGCGTCCTTCATGATCGATGACACCGAAGTGCAAAACCGTAATGCTCCCGTTTTCCTGGTCAGCTCCAGTCTGCAATCGTTTCCGTTGAAAGGCGTTTCGTCGTTGAAGCGGAATCAGGAAAAGATCGATGTCTCCCTATCCGGTCCCTGCCTGATCACGGTCACCGACGCCAACGTGAAGCGCTATATCCGGTTTGGCTTGAACCAAAACAACGGCGCGTCGCAGACCGATATTTTTATGGTGGACAAGAACGGCAAGGTGGACATGAACGCGCCGATTATCTGGGATTTTGACCAAATCACAGAAATCAGTGCGCTGCCCATCGACGAAAAGGTACTTACGATCACCGGGGGACGATTTACGACAATCGCCAACAAGGCTGAGTCGGCTTACACCTATTACAGCCGGAACATCACGATCAAGCGCTCCAACGTCGTTATTGACGGACTCGAACACCGCATCACGGGCGAAGGCGACCACGGCGCACCCTACGGCGGCTTCATCGGTATTCGGGACTGCGCTAATCTAACGGTCAAAAACACCGTCCTGTCCGGCCACAAAACCTACAGTACCATCGGAGCGGCCGGGAAACCCGTCTCGATGGGTACTTACGACATTTCCGCCACCCGCGCCCTGAATGTATCTTTCATCGATTGCCGCCAGACCAACGACATCGACGACCGCACCTATTGGGGCATTCTGGGTTCGAGTTTCTGCAAGAATATGCTCTATGATCGCTGTGTTTTTTCCCGGTTCGACGCCCACATGGGCGTGGCCAACGCCACTATCCGCAATTCGACCCTGGGACATATGGGCATCAACGCCATTGGTAGCGGGACCTTTCTCGTGGAGAACAGTACGATCCGCGGCAGTACCCTCGTCAACCTGCGCTCCGACTACGGCAGTACCTGGCGGGGCGAGTTGGTGATTCGTAACTGTACTTTCGTGCCAGCGGGTGGCCAACCCCGCAGTGCTTCGCTGATCGGCGGTTCCAAGTCCGGCCAGCACGATTTCGGCTATATCGCCTACATGCCCGAACGGATCATCATCGAAAATCTTAAAATCGACGATGCCAACCACCCGGACGACTACGAAGGCCCGGCTATATTTTCAAATATGAACCGTGAAATGACCGACGATTCTTATCA
>NZ_JBGSXF010000737.1:0-3474 GCF_041751555.1 Persicitalea sp.
CGCCGCCCAGGAATTTTTCCAGTCGTAGTGCTTCACCCAGCCGCGCAGCCCGTCGGCATTCAGTAGCGGTTCAAGAAAGCGTAATTCGCGCTCCGGCTTTCGTCCCAAAACCCGTAATGCCCAGATGTTGCCGCGCGTGTAGTGCCAGACGGGTTCCATTTCAGAGAGTGAGCGGACGCGGTTTCCGTCGGTCGGGTTTCCCGAAAAGTACCCCTGCTCGGTTTGCCGCCGTTGGAATTGCTCCGCCCAGATATCCAGTTCCGCCGCCGGAAGGTTGGTCAATTCTTCGAACAAATCCAGCACGTGGGCGGCGTGGTAAGAGCCGTAGAAACTCTCGCCCTCGCCCGCTTCCTTGCCGTATATCCCCGGCGTGGATTCGCCCGGCGCAGCGCCCATTTTCATGGCGCGGACGAAGTTCAGCGAGGTTTCTTTAATGCGTTGGTAGCCGGGATTCTGCATTTTCTTGGTTTTTAGGTAAAACTTCCTTTTTCTTCCACCACCAAATCACCGCCCCGATAAACAGACACACCAGGCCCGAAGCGATGGAGAGCGCCCCACTGAGTTGGTCGTAGTAGAGCAGCCCCATGCCAATGAACAGCAGGGCAGAAAAGGCGAGGGAAATGGCATAGAGGTATTTCAGGGCGCGTTCAAAATTCTTGTCCACCGATGGTTTGTCCACGATGGGAGTATTCAGTTTTATAAACAAGTCATCCACCCGCGCGAGGTAGGCGGGCTTGCCGTAGTTCTGCAATCCGGAGGCGTAGAAAATCACCAGGCAGACGATTATTTCAATGGTCGTCGCCATTTCCCAGGAAAAATAAGCGGGCATGGCGTTTAAAATAATTCCGGTCAACGCGCCTACAATTACCGTGAGCATAGCCCCGCGCGGCGTAGCTTTTTTATTGACGATGCCCAGCACCAGCGGTACCCCCACGGGGATGGCGAAAATGCCCGTAAACAGTTTGTTGGCCTCGAACGCCCCGCCAAAATCGCTGATGAACAGCGCCCCGAGTAGTACCAGCAGCCCCACCAGCACGGAGGCAATTTTGGCGACCAGGAACAACTGCTTGTCGGTAGCGTTTTTGTCGATGAGCCTTTGGTACACATCTTTCGATAGCACACTGGCCACCACGTTATATTCAGCGTTGAGCGACGACATGGTGGCAGCAAACATCGAGGCAATCATCACGCCCATCAAACCGGGTGGCAACAGCATACTCGATATGGCGACGTAGGCCATTTCCTTGTCCGGCAGGTCGGGCATGAGGATCCGGCTCACAATGGGCGGCACCAGGAAAATGATGGGCGTTATCAGGAAAAGAGCGGCGGTCAGGTAGCCGACCTTGCGGGCTTCGCCCTCGTCGCGCACCGAGTAGAACCGCTGGATGAAAGTCCAGTTTTCGTTGTACTTGATGATGACCATCAGGTAATACACGCTCAGCCAGAAAATCTGCCCCTTCGGCCCGTTGAACCAGTCGAGGTGATCGGGAACTTTCTCCGCAATGACCGCAAAGCCGCCGATGTGGTCCAGCGACAGCCAGAAGAGCAGGATCGACGTGAAGAGCAGGATGATAAACTGCACCGTTCCCATGATCGAAACCGCCCACAATCCGCCGTAAAGGGTGAAAGTAATGACGATGACCGAGGAAATAACCATCGACATGGGTAGCGAAAGCGGCGTGACGGCGGTCAGGAAAATGCCGATAGCGTACAGCCGAACCGTATTGTCCAAAATCCGCATCAGAATGCCCACCCAGCCGACCGTCTGCCGCAGCGAGGCGTTGAAACGGGTTTCAAGGTACTCAACGGGCGTAGAAACGTCGGAGCGCCGCCACTTGGAGGCGAACGCGACAGCAGCGATGAGGCAGGCGGGTACCGTACTCAGCAGTACCGTGACCGACACCAGCCCGTGTTCGTAGGCGATGCCCGCGTAGGCCACAAAGATGAAGGTACTGAACAGCGCCATGAAGTTGCTGATGCCCGCCGCCACCCACGGCAACGCCCCCGAGCCTTTGGTGTAGGCGTTCAAATCCTTGACATACCACTTGAAAAACAAGCCGATCCCCGCCATGAGGACGAGGTAAAGCACGATGGCGACGTAGTCGAGGGTTACGAGGGAGGTCATGTTATAGGGGGACGTTGGATTTTGGACGTTGGACGCTGGATCGGTTCGCCGATGCGGTTGTGGTTGGATTTTTTGAAATTTTGCTACTAATTCAAAACCCCCTTCTCCGTCAGCACTACCGGATAATCCGCGACCGAAATGCCGATAATCTGCGTATCCCCGCCTACTTTCTTACAGTTGCCCTTTGGTATCTCGTAGATTTTTCCCGTGACAAGATCCAGCAAAACAGGATTTTTTATTGTTCCATTCTTAATCGTTACCGTTGTTATTTTAGGCTCGTAGGTGTCCTCCGGCTTGGCTTCGTTTTGCCAGATGGTGATGAGCGGCTTTCCGCCTTTTTTATAGGTAAAAATCGATTGGTTCTCTCTGTCGGAAGCCGCCAGATTATCTTTCTGCAACTCGACCTGACTATCGAAAAGCGAGAATATATTTTGGGCAGCCTTGTAAGCTAGTTTGGGTCGTTCGATGGTTTTGTCAGGATTGGTTTTCAGGATGCCTTTGGTATTGACGCCTACCATGTGGTCACCAGCAGCGTAGTGAATGTCGCTGATCGTGAAAAGGTTAGTGGCGATGCCGCGTCCGTGGTCACCCAGCATCCGGCGCAGATCCCACTTCGCTTGCATCAACTCTGACCAGTCCCAAGCACGTAAGGCACCGATCGTTACGGCCTTGGGTGTAGAGGGTGCGCCGTTTTCGCCTTGCATGAACTCAATATTGTCCTTGTAGCTCCACACCAGCTCGCGCAGTTTCTCGATCTGCGGATAGGAGGTATTTGGGTTGGGCGCGTAGCCGTGGTAGGTCAGTACATCCACATATTTCAGGCCGTCGTTTGCTCTCAGGTAATCCAGGAAATCACTCATAAAGTCCAGTTTGGTAACGCTCGCCATGCCCAGTGCAATGAGCCGGGCATCTGGTTGAATTTCCTTCACGATTTTGGCGGTGCGGAGGTAGAACTCTCCGATTTCCTGCCCGGTATGCTCCTTGTTAAGGTCCGGCTCGTTCCAGATTTCCCACTCGGGTACCTGACCTTTGTAGCGCGTCACCATCGCCCGCACCCACTTGTCCCAGGCGGTCAGCGCCTCTTTTCCCGTAGGGATGCGGCCCGCCAGCTTGGCCTCGCCGCCGCCTTCGTAAATGGGGTTTCCGTACGATAGCTCCACCCAGGGTGCGACACCCCGCGCGGCAGCATCAGGAATTACGGCGTCGAGCCAGCCGAAATCGTACTGGCCTTTCACTTTTTCGGTTCTGGCCCAGCCGCCCTGCAGGCGGATGCGCTTGGCCCCCAGTGGGCCGAGGTACTTTTTGTAGGACTGGTAGTCGGTGTAGTCGCGGTCCATCGTCTCGCCGCC
>NZ_JBGSXF010000738.1:0-6018 GCF_041751555.1 Persicitalea sp.
AGCAGCACCAGCGTGACCATGATAAACCATTGCGACTTGTTCATTGGAAACATGAATCGTTAAGGAGGTTAATATTCTGCTAACCAATCAAAACCGTCGGACACCCGACCACAATTGTCCCACCGTGCGCGGTGGTGTCACCCAGCCTGGCCGCCGGCATTCCCCCAATCATAACGGTAGCCGAGCCCATCGCGATGACGTCCGGCGGACCCGTGCAAACGCACATCCCAGTAGCGGTGGCGGCAGGCATTCCGCCGATGAGAACGGTGGGGAGACCGGGGGGCAAAATAGGCCCACCCACGTGGGGTACCATTCCGGTGACCATTGGACAAACGTGCATATCTCCTACTCGTGCGGCGGGCATTCCCATGGTGGTAGTTGGTTTAGTGGATGTTAGATGTTTGAATCTATTCTCAGGCAATGTCCCAGCGGGTGGTCGATTCCACGTAGGGCAGGGCCAGTAAACTCTGGCAAACGAATTCTGTAAAATCAAGGAATCCTTTGACATTGTCCAGTAGTAGGGTGCAATCATTATGGTCGTAGGTGGCGGTCAGGACGCTGTCGATCATCGAATCCATCAGGGCTTTGGTTACCTCGGGTACCTGACGGTTGAACTTGGTGGTACCCCCCACGTTGTTGCGCATATATTGGTACAGCCGGGCAAGGCTGGTTTCGGGCAGACAGTCCAACGCGATGCGCACAGTGCGGGCATAGCGCACCAAACCGGTGATGAAATAAACCGGGGGCTGCTCCCTGGCGATTACCCGATAATCGTCCAGTACCTGCAGGCCCGTCAGTACGAGCCTATCCATGATAAAACTAATATCCCTGGCCACGCCCGAAAGATTCTGCATACCATTGATCTTGCGCAGCGTCAGCAGGGCAGTCTGGTGGATGCTATTGATCTGTTTGCCGCAGGTTTCGTAGTACCACAGCAGGTTTTCACCAAAAACTCCCGTGGTGGGCGGAATATAGTCGTAATCGGGCGAGAACAATTGCCCTTCGAACCTTACCCGAAATATGGGGATGGTGTAGCCATCGGCGATGGTTTCGTGGGGCGAGAGCAATTCCAGCATGGGTTTGAGCACCCGGTGTGGTCGGCGGAGCGGCAGTTCCTCGGTGTCGTATTCCCCGGCCTCAATCAGGCTGGCGAGCGAAATTCTCAATACTATATAGAAAACCCCCACGCTACCCAAACGGCTCCGGTAGTCGAGCAGCGAAAGGCTGACGCTATCGGGATCGGCCCCGGCGTTCCACTCCACCCGGAGTCCGCCCGGCGTAATGGCCCGACAGGTTAGCAACTGGAGGGTGTCGCCCATCACACTGACGCTGATTCCCGCACTCTGACCGTCTTCGGCGGGCAACAGGCCGTAGTTGTGGCCGTTCACAAAAACGGCCGCCGTGTCACGAATGGCATCACAGATGGCCAGGTCGTGGGCCGACAAATGGCTCTGGGTGATTTTCATGCCATCTCGCCAATTGACAAACTGATAGGCTATGCCGGGGAGTACCATCGTTTTGGGGTAAAGACTTGATTTTGAAATTCGTTATTGCTCACTGTACGCGTAAATGTGCTCGTGCGGAAGTACCTGATTTTCCGGCAGCGTTTTTTCCATATCCAGGTACTGTTTCCTTCGGGGCGTCACGGATTTGTACAAAACCCATTCCAACGGAATCTTTCCATTAAGGTACTGGATGGGCTTTTTGCTGTATTCGCGGTGCTTGTTGTGAAAGGCGATGAAATAATGGAACAGGTCGCCGACCGTAGCGTTGGTGGGAAACTCCACCTCGTACCCCTCGAAAGGGCCGTCCTTTCCCGTAGGCAGGGGCGTAAAGTTTATGGTTACTTTCATCGGTTCGACCGGGTGCAACCGGGGTACGGGCAGGTGAGCCGGAAAAAGCCAGGTTTTATATCTCAGGGACGGGATACGCATCCAAAGATTGTAGGAAAACAAGAGCAACACGGGCAACCAAAAGGCCAACAGCGCAACCATAAAATAGGAAACGGAAATTTGGGTACCCGAGAGCAACCCGTACATCAGAGAAAACGCCGCCAGGCCAAAGAAAAACAGCCCCAGTCCCATGAGCGATAGATCGCCGAACCGGGTTCGCTGCCACCCGGTGAGCGTCAGGGGCGCAAGCCGTAGGTAGAGAATTCCTAACACAACTGCGCCAAGAGTAGTCAGCAGGAAGCTTACATTTAGGGAGTCGATTTTCACGGCCATGTACGCCAGTCCGGCGAAAAGTACAATATCCCAAACGATCCAGATGACTCCCCGCACTACCGAAATAGAACCGCGCTTGAGATACAGCAAGTAGCCTACCGCCGCCAGTCCCAGAACGAGGCTAATTAGGGTAGGTAACAAAAGGTCGAAAGTCAGGTACTTCATAAAAAATATCTTTTAGCCAAGAATCGTCGAGTAGCCCAGTACTGCCGCCTCTTTGGTGCGGTTGATCCGAAACTCGCCCTCACCGGGAATGAGCTGCATTATCCATGATAGTTCCACGGGTAGGAGCAGATCACAGAGAAAAGCCAGCAATCGGTAGTTCCGGCCCAGGGGCAGGTGTTGGCGGTAGTGGGTCATGTCCTCCGCTGGCACAGGCCCTACCCTGATCCTGACGCAACTGGTATCCCGGTGGGAATCGAACGGAATCCAATCTACGCCCAGGGTACCTCCGCCGAGTGATGGGTAGGTACCCTGGGTACTTACACTGGGTTGAGTACCTTCGTATAATTCACCCATCGGCCCGGACTCGATGCGCACCGGGTGGCCCAGGATTTTTTCCAGGTACCTGCCACAGGCCGGGTAGTCTCCACTGAGGTGATGAGCCTCCATCGTGATTTCCAGTAAGGTAGCTTTTTGAAAATCAGTCAATTCCAAATCAAGATCGGGCCAAAGCAGTTCGTACAACTCCTGACTGTAATTGGCGTATGTATTCGTAATCGACTGGTGTTCAAATTGCTCCACGGTCAGTCGCTGTCGCCCAAACTCAGCATCGAACGGCAGGAAAAATCGGCGGGCATCCCGGTATTCCGAATCATGCAGTTCAGCGTCTTCCAGCATCACCTCGGTGGTACGTTCCTCCCGGTCGATGTTCGGCAGAAAGATGATCCCCGCCGGAATCATGTCGGTCACGCCTTCCCGCCGCGTATTGACTTTTATAAAATTCCGCGCCTCGTTCTCATAGTCGTATCCCGGCGAGAGTTCTTTCACTTCCCTGGCGAAGGCTCGTTGAAAACCTCCCTCGGGCATAATGAGCGTATTGTCGAGGGTACCTACCCCTTCTTCGATGAGTTCACGCACCACGGCCTCGGCGCGATAATCCACCGCTACCAGCTTTAAAATATCCGATAAGTCGTGTACGTCTATCATGCTTTCCAGGAAAAACCTTCGACTTGCACAAACAGGGGCAGCACCCCCGTAGATCGCTGTTCCAGACTATTCTTTACCAATTGGGCTTGCTTCAACCAAAATTCTTCCGTTTGCCTTTGGGAAGCGTCAGGCACGATGCTCACTTCCAGCACCAGTCGTACCCCTTCTTTGGCCCCTTCCCCAATGCTCAGGTTCTTTCGGACTGTAACCTGAGCGGCCGAGTCGCCCAAAATTCCCAGGGCGATGGTTCTGAAATCTTCGACCGTTACGGCTTTTCCCCGCGTCAGGATGGCTTCCCGGAAGGCGCGTTGCATTTGGCCCTCGTCCAGCGGATCGCGCCCGCCCGACGAGGGCAGCATGAGCAGGGCGGAATCGGTTTTAAACTGGTTCGTGGGTTCGGGCTTGAGCTTGGTTTGGGCCACTACCCCATTACCCCGGCTCCCCAGCGACGACCAGAAATGCACATCCAGTACCGTACCTGCCGACCTGGTGCGCACCAAAATATGAATCAGGGGTAGCTGGTGCGTGAATGAGTCCAGGTGTTCCCGGAGTTTGGTGATGCCCCGGTTGATGGTATCCAGGTGCGTAGTCAGGATGGAATTGTCCAAAGCATTGAAAGCCGCCAGGTCGTCGCGCAGGTGGTGCGTGACGTCGGTCAGTTTCTCGAAGGCATCGCGGTGGTCGAAGCGGGCGACGTTTCGTTTTCTTAGAGAGTAAACGTTATTCCCATCAAGCGAAGAATTTTGACCGACGGGTGTCAGTTCCTCACCGTCGCCATTTATCACCTTGTCGATGGCCAGAAAACCCGACTCCTCCGTGAGGGCATACACATTGAACAGGGGTTGTAGCTTGCCCCGCTGCCGGACCAGCTTGCGGTTGACTGCAGGAAAGCAATTGGCAGCAATCTCCATCCCATCGAGGGCGTCGGGGGAAAATGCCGCCGGACACGCCATTTTGATCCAGAATAACTCCTGCTGAAACAGGGCTTTTTCGGCGTTATCAAGCACGTTCTCCCATTCCTCGGGATATTTTTTCAGGTGCCGTTTATCGGTCAGGGGTAGGTGGTCGAGCGTGACGAAATGGGGGGAATAAAAATTTCGCACGGTATCCTCGTAGCGAGCCATGAACCCCGGTTCCAGACCGGTATCTTCGCCAGTCGAATGAATACCCGAACGGGCCGACACGGGGATGGGAAGCCGGGCCAGCGACCCGTCGCGACCGTAAAAAAACTTAATCGAAGAGGTGTAGGAAAGGAAGCGGGTCTGCTCGGCCAGCGTACCCCAATTCAGGAAAAGTACCAGCGCATCGATAGTTCCCGTAGTCGGTGGCTCAATTCCGACCCAGACGGTGTGAGCGGCCATCGACTTTCCGCCATTCAGCCGGATCGCTGTTTCGCGGGAGTTACCGGTACCCGTCTTGTCGATGCGGGTACCCGAAGCTATATACTGCACGGTAGCCCCCGACAATTCAAATAAACCAGCGGGCGAAAAACATGCACTGTCCCCCCCGGCAGCAATAAACTGATCGCGGGGATGTACCTCTGCCGGACCCGAACCAGGACGCGCCATCAGTACCGAATGCGCGGGCAATATGCCCGTAACTACTTCGGGAAGCACTGTCTCGACCATGCGCTTCACCACGCGGCTCCGGGCGGCTTCTAGTTCATGCCAGACTTTCTCCGTTTCCACCGCAAAGGCCCCAAACAGCAAATCCACCAGCGGATCGAACGAGCCATTTTTCAGGTCGTTCTCGTCCAGCCCCCACTGCCGGGCGGCTTCGGCCCGTAAGCGTTGCTTGATGGATGCACGGTTTTCTACGATGGGCATGGGTTCCTCCTTCAAATATGGGCAAAATGCTCAATCTGAGCACAGTTGTTTTCATTAGGTAATCCTCTAAATCGAGGAATGACATATTGGTCGAAGCCTCCAATCCGTTGCTCTACGGCTTTTTCCATTTTGGCATCGCCTCCAAAGGCCGTCCTATTTTCAGTTTCCATAAAGTGCTTTTGCAATCCGGTTCGGCCAACGTAGGCGATCACCTCTTTATTTACTCTTATTTTCAAACGCCAACTTAGATTAGACCAGCTAGTCAGTACTGCCAGATTATCTCTCACGTTGTCTTTTTTGTACGTTTCAGAAAAATTCCCGGACGTATGCAGCGCGTTCATGAGGTTCGTCATGGTAGGAACATCTACCCAGAATGCCCCGAATCTTCGATCGTTCATTCTTGATATAAACCGCCAGAGTACGTACCCCACAGGCAACACAACCGTCAGGTATCCTCCCTCGAAGCTAGCCTTTGCCTCGGGGTTCATTTCATCTTCCTTTGCAATGGGTTCTGGGTATATTGTATAGTTCATTTTTTTATGTATCTAAACTCTGCCAACACTTCGCCTATTTTTCTTCCTGTGTACCCGGCCAAGTAACCTGACCTACACCACTGTGATGGGTCCGAAGAACATGAGGAAGTTTTCGTCAAAGTTTTCCCCGCCTTCCACAATGGTACCCTGAACCTTAATCGTCAGTCGATTGCGAATGCGCCTCACTTTATTTTTCTCGTTCAGTTCCGGAATTTCGTCGCGTTGGATATCCACCATTTTGATTTTCAACCGGGTTTCGTACTGGGTAACCGCGCGTTTGACATC
>NZ_JBGSXF010000739.1:0-8680 GCF_041751555.1 Persicitalea sp.
AACTCTCAACTCTCAACTATCCACTATCCACTATCCATTGAACAAAGTTCTTTTCCTCACGCCCCCCTTCACGCAACTCAACACGCCCTATCCGGCGACAGCTTACCTGAAAGGTTTTCTGAATACGGTGGGTATCGAGTCGCATCAGGCGGATTTGGGGATCGAAGTGATTTTGCGATTGTTTTCGGCGGTTGGTTTGGGCAAGATGTTTGCCGAACTTGAAGCATCGGACGCAGCCCTTTCCGACAATGGCTATCGGATTTATGCTCTTCGCAAAGAGTATTTACGCACCATTGACTCTGCCATCGTTTTTTTGCAAAACAAAAACCCCACGCTCGCGCACAGCATTTGCGACCGTAGCTACCTGCCCGAAGCGGCCCGCTTCGCCGAACTGGACGAATTGGATTGGGCTTTCGGCACGATGGGAATTCAGGACAAGGCCCGGCATCTGGCTACGCTTTATTTGGAGGACTTGGGCGATTTGATTCAGGAAGCCGTGGATCCGTATTTTGGGTTCAGTCGCTACGCCGAGCGGCTGGGAAGCACCGCCACACACTTCGACCCACTGCACGAAAGCCTGCAAGTACCTGACACGCTGATTTCTGCTTTTTTGGTGGAGGTACTGGAAGAGAAAATCCAACGCTGGCAGCCGGAGGTAGTTTGTCTGACGGTGCCGTTTCCCGGCAATCTTTTCGGGGCCTTGAAATGTGGGCAGTACCTGAAGAAGCACCGTCCCGGCATTGCGGTCGTCATGGGCGGCGGCTATTGCAATACCGAACTGCGTTCGTTACGGGAGCCGCGCTTGTTCGACTATGTTGATTACGTGAGCCTCGATGACGGTGAAGCACCACTCCTGAACCTACTGGGATACCTCGACGGCGAACGCGACCAAAGCCAACTCAAACGCGTTTTCGCTCGCACCGACGGGAAGGTAGTTTATTATAACAATGGCAAAGAAAAGGACATCGCTCAGCGCGACGTCGGTACACCCGACTATGCCAACTTGCCGCTGCACGACTACCTGTCAGTCATTGAGATCATCAACCCCATGCACCGCCTGTGGAGTGATGGCCGCTGGAACAAGCTGACGCTGGCCCACGGCTGCTATTGGGGTAAATGCTCGTTCTGCGACATTTCGCTCGACTACATCAAACGCTACGAACCTGTTACGGCTGCACTTCTCTGTGATCGCATCCAGGAAATTATCGCCCAGACCGGACAAAACGGATTTCACTTCGTGGACGAGGCTGCGCCGCCCGCCCTCATGCGCGACCTGGCGCTAGAAATCATCCGCCGCCAGCTCACCGTAACCTGGTGGACAAATATCCGCTTCGAAAAAAGCTTCACCGCCGATCTGTGCCAACTCCTCAAAACTTCCGGCTGCATCGCCGTATCGGGAGGATTAGAAGTAGCCTCCGATCGTTTGTTGGAGCGAATGAAAAAGGGCGTTACCGTGACGAAGGTGGCCCGCGTGGCCGATGCATTCACACAGGCGGGTATCATGGTTCACGCCTACCTGATGTATGGCTTCCCCACCCAAACTGCGCAGGAAACCATCGACTCGCTTGAAATGGTGCGGCAACTATTCGAGACGGGCGTGGTGCAGTCGGGTTTCTGGCACCGCTTCGCGATGACAGCCCACAGCCCCGTGGGCCTGCACCCGGCGGGCTTCGACGTGCAGCGCATTGGCCCCGACTTCGGCGGCTTCGCCGACAACGACCTTCACCACGACGACCCTACCGGGGCCGACCACGACCGCTTTGCCGAGGGGCTACGCAAGTCTCTCTTCAACTACATGCACGGCGTTGGGTTCGAACTTTCGCTTAAAAAGTGGTTTGATTTTGAAATACCACCTACTTCGATACCACCGAACTACATCGAACGTAGCATAGCTCAGAATGAGGAAATGTCCGAACGCCCCAATGCGTTGGTAGTTTGGCTGGGCGGCATCCCCGAACTGTCGATTTACGAGAAAAAAAAGGGGCGGCAAATTATAAAAATGGCCGAGCTGGAATTTTATACCAAGAAAGAGCATTGGATGCTGAACGTAAGTTTACAATTGGGAGAATGGCTGACGGAGACACTTGACGCGTTTCCTATCGGTTCGCAAGAGGTACTTACTCTGGCGCGGTTGAAAGTTAAATATGAGGTGGCTGGATTAGGGGATTTTGAGGAGTTTCAGCGGTCTTCCATTTGGCAGGAATTGCGGGGGAATGGGTTGCTGGTGATTTAGCGAAATTTTGTGGGAGCGAAACAATTCTACCCTTTTAATAGGAGATACTTCCGCACAACCGCCTCCAAATCCTCGGGCCGCTGAGTACCCAGCAGAACTTTACTTCCGTTCTTTTTGACAATCTGCAAGCCAACGTCTCCCTTGATGTTATACACTGTTCCGTAGCGAAATGACAACCGGATGCCATATCCGACGAAGCCATAGGTGATAATTTCGGCGCTTTCAATTTCGTGCCAGGGAATGAAAGTACTCCATAGTGGAAAATGCCGAATTTGGATACCCTCCGCGGTTACCTCCGTTTTGAGCGTGAGGACGGAGAACAGTACGACTACGAAACTCAAAACAATGACTACGATCCAAATACTGGTGCTGTTAATCGACTCATTGGGCGTCCCAGATTGAAATAGGGCCCATAATAAAACAACTCCACCGCCGAGTAGGAGGGCCCACAGCCACCATTGCGTAAATTTTTGGATTTCTTGGAATTCGGTCATGATCTTCGGGTTGAAGTCCTCAGTAGTTAGCAAGTACCTTTATCCTTTCAAAAATAGGAAAAAGGATCATGGCGGACCCAGATGCTTTGCTCAACGGGGGCTAGGTGGGATAAATGCCGGAAATTCTCTTTTATAAAAAAACAACTGATGAAAGTAATCGTAACAGGTGCCACGGGTATGGTAGGTGAAGGCGTGATGCATGTTTGTCTGAATCATCCAGCCATAGAGAATGTACTCGTCATCAACCGCCGTCCTGACGGAGTGAAACATCCGAAACTCAATGAAATTATTCACGAAGATTTCTTTGATCTTTCACCAATTGCAAGCCAACTGATAGGCTACGATGCTTGTTTATTTTGCCTCGGGGTGTCATCAGTAGGGATGAAAGAACCAGAGTACTTCCGCCTGACCCACACACTAACCATGCACGTGGCCGAAACGCTCGCCCGGCTCAATTCCGGGATGACGTTCGCGTACGTGTCGGGAGCGGGAACCGACGGCAGCGAGAAAGGACGCTCGATGTGGGCGCGGGTGAAGGGCAAGACCGAGAACGATCTGCGTAAACTGGGCTTCAAGAAAGCTTACGCCTTTCGGCCCGGCGCGATAAAACCTATTGAGGGAATGTCGCATACGCTGACGGCCTACAAGTACCTGGGTTGGATATTTCCGATCGGACGAGCGTTGTATCCCAGTGGGTTTTGTACCTTGCGCGAGCTGGCTTTGGCCATGATTTTTACGGCTCAAAATCCTGTTGACCAATACGTGATCGAAGGGCAGGACATCATTTCGCTGGCTAAAAAGATGGGTTCCTAAGAATATTTTTTCACTCTATATTATGTACCAATCCCTGAAAGAAGAGTGCTTCGAGGCTAATTTGCAACTCCCCAAATTGGGCCTGGTGCTGTTTACTTTCGGCAATGTGAGCGCTGTGGATCGGGCGCGGGCTGTGTTCGCCATCAAGCCCAGTGGCGTGGACTACGATCGACTGCAACCCACCGACATTGTGATTTGTGATTACGAAGGACGGGTCGTCGAGGGCGCGATGCGGCCTTCGTCGGATACCAAGACCCACGCTTTGCTATATAAAACCTGGCCCGAGATTGGTGGGATCGCCCATACCCACAGCACCCACGCCGTGGCCTGGGCGCAGGCCGGACGGGACATTCCTATCTTCGGAACTACCCATGCCGACCACACGCACCAGGACATCCCCTGCGCCCCGGTTCTGACTGATGAAATGATTCAGGGAGACTACGAACACGAAAGCGGTCACCAAATTTTAAATGTCTTTAAAGAAAAAAATCTGACACCTAGTGAAATGGAGATGGTATTGCTCCAAAACCACGGGCCTTTCACTTGGGGGAAAAACGCTGAAAAGGCCGTTTACAACTCCGCCGTGCTGGAGGAACTCGCCCGAATGGCCTACCTGACCTTAAAGATCAATCCCGATACGCCCAGAATGAAGGATACGCTCCGGCTCAAACACTACGAACGCAAGCACGGTAAAGACGCCTACTACGGGCAGGAGTGCTAGGTGGCATTCTGATTGTATAGCTTCCCAACAGGTAGTTTCTCAGATGTGAGAGTGCTACTTCAACACAATATTTTCATGGTTCGGTAGTTTTTTGGTACCAGAGTCTGATTCGGTTCTGAACCACTTTTTCATTGAACAAACCTTACCGTTATGAAATCTGTACTCTTCCTTTTTGCAATAGGCACCGCCTGGTGGGCCATTGGTCAGAAAGAAGTAGTACCTGTCGCCGATAAGTCCTTCGAACCCGTGGTGGTCCTAGAACTTTTTACCTCGCAGGGCTGCTCCAGTTGCCCCGCCGCTGACCGCTTGCTCACCCAAACGATCCAAAAATCCTACGAACCCAAGATCCTGGCACTCTCCTTCCACGTGGACTACTGGAATCACCTTGGCTGGGCCGATCCGTTCAGCGACAAAGCGTACACTAAGCGGCAGTACGCTTACGCCAAGAAATTCAATTCTCGCTCGGTCTATACGCCGCAGATGGTAGTCAACGGTACCGCGCAGTTCGTCGGTTCCAACGAAGCAGCGTTGAAAAAGGCATTGAGCAATGCGACCCGACAAGCATCCTCGGCGAATTTCGACGGTCTGAGCGTAAAGCCAGCGAGCGGCAACGTCCTGAAAGTGCAGTACCAACTGGCGGGAGACTACCAGAACTGCAAGGTTAATTTTGCCCTGGTGTCGAAGCGCGAAAATACCGCTATCAAGCGTGGTGAAAATGGCGGTCGTACCCTAAGCAGCGATAATGTCGTGCGGCAATTCATTACCGTCCCGGCCATAGCAAGCGGCGAAGTACTCTTCAACGACCGAGCGGGACGGCCGGACGACCTGTCGGTGATTGCCTACGTGCAACGGGCGGCTGATTTGCGGATAGTGGGCGGGGCGAAAGTAGAGGTGAAGTAAAGTTTTCTGGCTAAAACGAGACTGATGAAGTTGATTATTTTGACAGGATTTTTGATCGCCTTTTTTGCTTTTGAGAAAAATGGGGAGAATTCCTGGGTCAATCCGAGCATCGACAAAAGATTTGCCGAAGACTCAGTTCTTTATTTACAGAAATCCATTGAATTTATCAAAGAGGTGAAAGCCCGAGAAATGTCCGATACTAACTTTGTATTAGTCGATACGCCTGCTGTTTATAATCTCAATAAATGCCTGGAAAGAACTACAATGGATACAGTTACCTTCACCGAAGCAGAGAGAGACTACCTGAAAAGGAAGCAATACCCCAAACTCGGGCGCTGGAAGGATGAACATTTCTCCAAAACCAAGATTATCGGTCGGCACACGCTAATGAAAATTTTTAAACTAGCGCCTCCGGCTGGTTGGGAATTCTTTAAAAAACATGTCGGAACCGAAGGATATCACATCTTTTCGTACCCTATTTTCCTGAAAAATTATACGTATTGTCTTTTCTATTCAGAGTATTACTGTGAAGGAATTTTCTGCGCGGATGGTCAGCTAGATATATACAAGTTTGAGAATGGAAAGTGGATATCTATTGGTGGTTTCTGTGCTTGGTCAGCATGAAACCTTGCGCTATCAGCGGGAAGCATCACTTCCGCACATACTCGATAGAATACCCAATCGGTAGTTTCGGAACGATCACGAAGTTGCCGTTTCCACGTACGGGCGACGACCTTTTGCAGTAGCGTTCCGATACGGTATAAACTACCTTCTTTAAATTATCGTCGATCTGTACCTCTCGGAGGTAGGTGCTGTTCCTCCCCTTGTCTAAAGTGCCCAATCCCAGAATATCGTACTCGGCAAAGTCCACACTATCGAGTTTGCCCGCACAGCAGTACTCGAAGACCAGGCGGTACTCTTTGTCGGTGGCGAGGAGCATTCCAAACCGATTCAGGTCTCCAACTCCTTCTCTGTAAGCCAGATAACTTCCATTTTCACCCAGTACTTTGACGACGATGCCCGCGATTTCGTCGTTGGGCTTTTCGTAGCAGAGGGGTTTTTCGCAGGAGATGAGGAGCGCGACTAGGCTCAGGGCGAGAAATGTGAGTATTGCTTTCATGATCTGAACGTTTGTCAATTTATTTATTCTTTGTAAACAAACGGTTGGGGAAAGGTAATGTCACCACCACCCGCATTGGCCTGAATGGAAAGTTCGTAAGAGCCGGAAGGCAGACCGCCCCCAGACCTTAAATCGTACCACATGATCATTCGATTAGGTAAGCTGGGTTTACAGGTGTTCACGCATTGCCCGCCCGCCAAAGCGAAATTGTACCCATAACCTTTCCCGGTATCGAGATTTTTTAACCCAATACTCCATAAACCAGGATTTTGATGGAGGTTTTTTAGAGGAAGTGCCACTTCAATAAAATTATCACTCGGTGAGCGTCTGCTGTACGTAATAGGCAGATCGCCAATCGGTTCGAGCGGGGCCGTTGGCGATTCAAAAATAACCCGATAGGAACGTTGGGTGCGGTAGGTTCGGATGTACTCGTCGTTCGCTAACACCAGTTTGCCTTCGGGTTTTGGCTTGTCGTATCCCCGGCAGCCGCAGGCAGGTGTGATGTTCAGGGCACCAGTATTGGTCAGACCACCGATTACTTCTGTGTTATCACTCAATTCGAGTACGGGAATGTACCCCTCGGCTGGTACGACCGCAGGAAGCCGGATGATGATCGTGCGCCGGGCCGGATCGAATTTCAAGTCTTTGGCCGGAAGATTCTTGAACGAAACGGACTTGATAAAGGGCTTTCCAGCGTCCGGGTCTTCTGGTTTCTCGCAGGAAAGGAAGATCGCAAATAGGCTCAGGACGAGTATTTTGGACAATGTACTCATATTAAGAATAACTGATCTGTGATCACTTTCTGTAAATCCATCGAGCAGGCAAAAGGTAAGATGATTTTTTATTTTCTCAATTCAATATCTGTTAATTCAAAAGGCAGTGGGATGATGTTGGCTTTATCGAGTATATCATTTGTAAGGTGATAGCCACTGACCAGCGCCAGCAGAGTGTCTTTCCGGTAACGCATTGGTAGATTGCACGGCAAATAGGGCGCAGCATACCTGAGGTCGATAGCAATGCTGTCAATATGTTTCAGAAAATGAAACCTTCCTCCAATGAAAAGGACAGGTGCTTTTTGCACCAGATCCCCCGTCCGTCTTAAATCTTTGAAGTTGGATACGCAAGGCGGCTTCCTAACCTCGGAACTAACGTATTCTCGCTCTTTACAATGGAGCAGACAACCCATCAGAAAAACAATAACCAAGGCACGTTTCATCATTCTAAGGTTTTTTACTCCAAGACTCAATTCCTTTTTAATTGGTTGGAAAAGGGTATAAAAAAAGGAAAGTTAACTTATGCCCAAGCCATTCATTGAAGTACCAGACCACTATAGAATATTTATGCAGCATTTCAAAGATCAATCATCGAGAAGAAGTTTTTTTAAGCAAGCAACCGGAGCGCTGATTGGCCTGACCGCGACAAGTGCTATAGCCAGGGCAGCTGAATTTGGGATTCAGTCTGCCGGATACTCTTTGCCAATCGGCGTTTGTTCTACTTATGACAAAGTAGATTTATTGAAAAAACTGGGCTTTGATTTCATCGAAGAAAGTGTGCCCGGTTTTCTCCTGCCCGAGGCGGGCGATGCGCAATACGCCAAAAATCTGCGTGCGCTCAGGGAGGAAAAATTTCCCATCATGTCGTACGTCTATTTTTTACCGGGTAAATTAAAATCCGTGGGGCCGGACGTGCAGCAGGAGCCAATTCTGGAACGGGCCGAGCTGGCCTTCAAGCGGTCGAGAGAGTGCGGCACGAAAAACATCGTGTACGGCAGCGGCGGCTCGCGGGGTATTCCCGATGGTTTTGACCGGGAGAAAGCCAAAACTCAGCACATAGACCTGTGCCGTAAACTCGCACCTTTGGCCGAAAAATACCAGGTTGCGCTCGCGATCGAGCCCCTCAACCGGGGCGAAACCAACTTCATTAATAGCCTTGCCGAAGGGGTGGAGATCATCGAAGCGGTCAACAGCCCTTGGGTGCGGCTGCAATGTGATATCTACCACATGCTCAAAGAAAATGAAAGCGCGGATGAGATTTTAAAATACGGTCAGTATATCTCGCATTGCCACATCGCTGAAAAGCGCAAGCGTACCGTACCGGGCGTGGATGGCGATGATTTTCGGCCTTATTTCCGGGCGTTAAAAAAAATGAAGTACAAGGGAGGAATGTCATTAGAATGCAACTGGAAGGATTTCGATCGGGAGGTAGCGCAGGGCATCGAAGTCGTGAAAAAGCAACTTTCTGAGGTTTAGAAAGCATTTCTACCAGAAATTATAAATAAAAGCCGCGCCTCGGAAAAATCCGAAGCGCGGCGCAAAAGCAGTACTGGTTCTTCCCTATTTCTCCATCGGGTACTGTTTCAATAACTCATTCGGCTTGTAAAACATACCATCTTTCTCTGT
>NZ_JBGSXF010000740.1:0-7855 GCF_041751555.1 Persicitalea sp.
GGCGGGCGACTGCGCGAAGGGCGTCGCGGAGCTAAACGGGCCGATGCCATCATTACTACTAAATGCCCGCCTGATCTGAGTTTGGAAGAAAAAGGAAAAATCAGGCAAAAAATAGCTCGATACAGCGCTCCGGGAACGCCCTGCTTCTTTGCCAGCGTTCGTTATGGAGCAGTCACGGATTTCGACGGTTCCGAAATCTCAGCCCAGTCCGTTGTACTCGTAACCGGAATTGCCCAGCCCCAGCCTTTGGAAAAGTACGTGGCCGATCATTTCGATTTAGCCCAATTAATTTCATTTTCCGACCATCACAACTACTCGGTAGAAGAAGTAGCGGAAATGTTAAAAAGTCTAAAAAATGACCAAATGATTTTGACCACCGAAAAAGATAAGGTCAAATTGCGACCTTTGGCTTTGGAACTCGGGGCCGCCGCCCGATTTTGTTACCTGAGTATCGAAGTCGATTTCGGATCCGAAACGGAAGCTTTCCAGGCATGGCTGCAAGCTCATATCGTTGAGCCATTAAAAGCCCGCACCGTAAGTGTATGATTTTGAAAAAATTGATAGATATTTTTTCTGCAAAAAGTTGGACACCGTGGTCTATTGGACACGGACCTGAGTACAACGCAACTTTTACGGTAATTCTCTTATCTATCGGATTGGTCTTCAATCAAAACGCCGAGGCCCAAATTCGTCCCGGCGGCATTAATCTGCCCCAGGGCATCCCGACGCAGGGCGGCGGTGGGGGAGGGCAGGGCGGCCCGGTGCTTGACGACACTACCAAAAATCTCTACGGTCCCAATACGGCCCTGCACTTTTTCGAGGAAGACATCATCAACAACCGCGACTCGGCGCGCTACCGTCTCGATACCGCTCTCTCGGGTATTCACCGTTGGACCTTTGTCGATCAAAGTTGGAACCACCTGGTGGATTTAGGAAACTACGGCACGGCGACGCGGAACACCTTTTATCGGCCGCATCAGAGCGTGGGTGCTCAGCTGGGTTTCCGCGCCTACGATCCGTATGCCGTGCAGGAGGGTGAAGTCAGGTACTACGATACGCAATCGCCGCTTACGGAAATGACCTTCGTATCGGGGGGACGGGGGCGTAACATTCTGCGCTTTGGCTTCAACCAGAATATTACGCCCCGGCTTAACATCGGTTTTCGAGTGCAGCGCTTTACTTCAAACAAGCAGTACGGCACGTTTAGTACCCAAAATTCCGAAGCGATTCTGGCCCAGAATTGGAATTTCCTGACACAAGCCAGCTATTTTTCTGAAGACAAAAAATATACACTACTGGCGCATTATCGCCACCTAAATCACAATACCAGGGAGCAGGGGGGACTAATCAACGTACGCGACACAACGTCTGCGGACAGCAACGATAAACTATTCGTCTATGATGGGCCGGCGCGGCTCAGCGACAACGCCCGTTCCTGGGAACGACGGCACGTTTTTCACGTCTATCAGCAATACCGCCTGGCCAATGGCTTCCAGCTTTTTCAACAGGGAGAGTTCACCGGGATAAAAGACCGCTACGACGATCCCGACATCCAGACGGGCTTGGATAATGGCCTTTACAAGCAGATTCTGTATGATTCTACCGCTACGCATCAGGCCGTTGATTATCGACTGATCGACACCAAACTCGGAATCAAGGGTACTTTTTCGGGCTTCAACTACCGCGCCTACTACCGCCCAAGGGTGTACCGGGTGCGCGGAACGTACAATAATTCTGATTCGACCTCGGCCAGTTATAAAAACGTCCGGTTTGAGAATATCATCGGGCTGTGGCTGAGTTACTACCTGAAAGATTCCACCCAGCACCTCACCGCCGAGGGACAGCACCTGCTGGGCCGTGACTTCCTGTTGCGCGGCGAACTCTCGACGCGCTGGTTCGAGGCGGGTTACCAAACGGCCTTCTGGACGCCCGATATGCTCATGCAGCGCTACGAAAGCAACCACCTCCGCTGGGACAATGGCTTCAACCTGACGGGAGCCAATACGATTTATGGCTCGTTACCGATCAAAACTAAAAACCTGAATTTTGAGCCGCAGCTGCAGTACCACCTGATCAGCAACTACGTCTATTACGATACCGCCGCCGTGGCCCGGCAGTTTTCCGGTTCATTCAGTTTACTGCGAATAGGAGCTAAATTTGATTGGCAAAAAAACAAGTTCAACCTTCGGGGCGAAGGATACTATACCATCAATTCCAACACGGACATCATCCGCATTCCGGCAATGTTCGCCTCGGCGGAATTGACCTATGACTTTATCTACGCCAAGGTACTTTACGTGCAGGTTGGCGTGTCGGCGTCTTATCGCTCGTCTTATCTGGCCGATGCTTACATGCCTGTGACGCAGCAATTTCATTTGCAAAATAACTTTCTGGTGAACCGCTACGCGGTAGCTGATGCTTTTGCGACGCTACGCATCAACCGGGTGCGGCTTTTGTTAAAAATGTCGCATATCAACGAGGGGCTGGGCGTCGGTGGGTACTACACTACGCCGAGGTACTTAGGCCTGCAGCGGACTTTCAGCTTTGGTGTGTTTTGGCCGCTATTTGATTGAAAAAGTGGCAAAGTAGCAAAGCCACAAAGCGACAAAGTGACAAAGTGAGTCTTTTGCGGATTTATTTGGGCTTGTTAAATTGTTGAGGTGTCCCTTACTGTTCTTAAACTCTGTCGCTCTGTCGCTCTGTCGCTCTGTGGCTTTGTCGCTAAAGCACCCCTTCACACTACCCACAACTCAAAGCAATGAAAACCTTCCTCCGAGAAGTAGCTGAACATATTTTAAAAGCTCACGATAGCAATTTGGAGAAAATCGCTATTGTGGTCCCGACGCGACGGGCGGCTTTCTTTGTGAAGCAGGAACTGGCAAATGCCACCGAGCGGCCCATCATCAGCCCGGAGGTGCAGGCCATCGAGGATTTTGTGGAAAGTGTCAGTACCCTGGAAGTGGCCGATTCGGTGAGTCTGCTGTTCGAGTTGTACGAGACTTTCAAGGAAATCGACCCCAACATCCAGTTCGATCGCTTCATGGGCTGGGCGTCGGTTTTGCTGGGAGACCTGGACCGCATCGATCAGTATCTCATCAAGACCGATTACCTCTTCGACTACCTCACCGAAGCCAAGGCCGTCGAGCGCTGGGAGGCCGAATTGCCGCCGGGGCAGACTTTGGGCGATAGCGCGGGAACCAAGAACTATTTCAGTCTTTTCGAAAATATCAAGCTGGTTTACGGCTCTTTCCGGGAACGGCTAACGGCCAAAGGCAAAGCCTACCGGGGCATGGTCTACCGCCACGTTGCCGAGAACGTGGATGAACTTTTGCTGAACCGGACGCCCTTCGAGCGGGTGTATTTTGTGGGCTTCAATGCCTTCACGGAGTCCGAGAAGATAATCATCAAGAAACTCCGCAAATCCAACAGAGCCGAAGTGCTGTGGGACGCGGACCAGTACTATATGTCCGAAAACCCGGACGTGGAAGCGGGGAGTAGTTTGCGGAACTACAAGCGGAATTTGGAGTTTGGCCCCTGGAACTGGATCCACGACCATTTGCTGGCTGACGAGAAAAAAGTCACGGTTTATGGCGTCCCCAACGGTACTTTGCAAACCAAAGTCGCCGGGGCGTTGTACGCTGAAATGCTGCAAAACGACCATCCTGAACAGCCAATCCCGACAGCCATTGTGCTGGCCGACGAGAACTTGTTGCTTCCCATGCTCTATTCGCTGGACGAGGGCGTGAAAGATTTCAACATCACGATGGGCCTTTCGTTGCGCGGGTCGATGCTATACACGCTCATCGACAGTATCTTCGAGCTGCAAATGAACCTGGCGGAGTTCAAGGCGAAGTCGGGTAAGGTTCCAAAATTCAACCACAAGTCGATTAGTAAAGTACTGAACCACCCGTTCATTCGCCACTACGAGCAAATTGTGCTGAAGAGTTCTGATTCTGACGAACTGACTATTATTCAAAAAACGCTGCGGGAAATCAATGTCAACAACCGTGTATTTCTCAGTACCAGCGAGTTGTTGGAGATTAGTGAAGATCATGACTTGTTCAAAACGCTCTTCACTCGTTGGAACAAAGACGATTCGACCCAAATCATTCAATCGTTTTACGACCTGATCGACCTGCTGCGGGAGGTTTACAAAGACTACAAGAACGCGCTGGAAACGGAGTACTTGTACCTATTCTACACGCTCCTCAAGCAATTCGAGCAAACCATCGCTGACCGTCCCGAGCCGCTGGGCTTGTACACTTTGCGTTCGTTTTTGTACGATTTAATCCGCAATACCCGCATCCCATTCAGCGGCGAGCCCGTCAGCGATTTGCAGATTCTGGGAATGCTGGAAACCAGGGCTTTGGACTTCGAGCGGATCATCATCCTGTCGCTCAATGAAGGCACGCTCCCGCAGGCCAAGCGGCAGAACTCACTCATTCCGTTCGACATCGCGAGGGAAGTTGGGCTTCCCACGCACCTGCACCAGGAAGCCGTGATGTCGTATCACTTTTACCGCCTGCTGCAACGTGCCAAAGAAGTACATCTGATGTATGTCAGTACCAACGACGCGCTGGGCGGCGGCGAAAAAAGCCGCTTCATTCAGCAGATCGAGTACGAGTTGACGGAGTACAATCCGCGCATCAAGCTGGAAAACAAAATGGTGGAGTTTGAGGAAATGCCCACCAAAACGCTGGCGCAGGAAGTACCCAAAGACGAAGCCATGCTGGCGAGCATTCGCACCTACCTGGGCGAAAAGGGCTTGTACCCTACGCACGTCAATGACCTGATCCGTTGCTCGATGCGGTTTTACCTCAGCCGCATCGTAGGTGTCCGGGACAAGGAGGAAATCGAGGAGGAACTGGGCATGGACAAGATCGGCACCTGGCTGCACGCCTCGCTGGAAGAACTGGATCAGACGCATTTTCTCAAAGGACAAGATCCGACCGAAGACGAGATCAAGCAGGTACTTTCGGCTAAATTCCGGGAATTATTCCAGGGGTTCATCACCGACATGGGCCTGAACCGGATCTACTATCAGGTTGGCGAGCAGCAAATTCTGGCCTTCCTGGCCCACCAAATGCAGAGCGACAACCGCCGCAAAATCGTCGCCGCCGAGCAAAAACTGACCACCGAACTGACGCTGGAAATTCATGGACGGCCCGTCAAGGTGCAACTCGGTGGGAAAATCGACCGCGTCGAACGCGACGAGCAGAACAAATTGTTCGTGATGGATTACAAAACGGGCAGCGTGGAGATGAGCGCCGAAAGCCGAAGTACCATCCCGCAGCGCAAGGAAAAACTACTTGCCTCCGCCGACCTGAAAGCAGGCTATGCGCGGCAGCTTTGGTTTTATAAGTACTTGGTGTATAAGAATCTGGCAACGCCCGAAGGACTAACCTTGGGTGAACAAAACTACCGCGTAGCCGACAGCCGCGTCCAATCCGGCTTCTATTCTTTCCGCGAACCGACGAAGATTTTTGAAAACCAACTGGAGATTACGGAAACCGATGATCCGCAGACTTTCATCGCCGAATCGGAAGCGCTATTGCGGGAAATTATTTCGGAATTGTTGAATCCTGATTCACCTTTTGTGCAGACCAGCGATGTGAAAGTGTGTGAGTACTGCGATTTTAAGGGAATTTGTTCAAGGTAGAAAGTAGTGGTAGACGAATAGTCCATCACTGATGTCGGCTACTTTACCTAAATTTGTTCTACATTCTGAACATTACGGCAATGGAAATATTATCAAAAAATGCTGCCTTGGATCGCACGGTGCAGTCACTGGGCTTCTCCACAATCGAGGATTTTGCCCGTGAACAGGCCCGAAGCCTGATTCTGCAAAACATGGCTTACTACCAAGCCCGAATCGACTTATTCGAGCAAAAATATGGGATGGATTTTAGCGGATTTGTGGAGCAGTTCAATGCTTTGGGAAAATACTCGATTTTTGAGAAGGAGGACGACAGCTTGCTCTGGGAAACGGCCATAGATGTAGTCAATGCCTACCGAGCTGATCTGGAAGCCATCGCCGCGTGAAAGAACTATTCGATTCTTTCTCCCACATTATCGACTCTAATGAAGTATTGAAAGAGCGGGAAAGCCCAAAAATTTTGGAGGTGAAGATCAGGGTGATTTTCATCGATCAATCCATTTTGGAATACAGCGAGATCAACGTACTATCACTTCTTAAGCGGAAATACGCTTTTCAATGGATGAAACCTGACTATCGGTTGCTGGTGCGCTGGGACAACGCTCTTCATCATCCCCATATCTCTACCTATCCACACCACAAGCACGTTGATGAGGAGAAGAATATCTTCGAGTCGGCTGAAATGACTTTGGAATTAGTTCTGCAAGAAATTGAGACCCACCTCTTGAAATCTACTTTGAACTGATGAACTCACTTGCATTCTATGAGATTGTAACGCTTATAATATTCCTGCTCCTTGCTGTAATCGGCGTGTACGTCCTGTACTTGGTGATCCGCGCCCTAAGAAAATACCTGAGGGACGACTGACGAAGCAAAGACCTAGTTTAGCTTTCAGCAGCTAGTGATTGATGGTCACTCAAAATGAACCGCCGCCGAATATCATTGATCAGAAACTTTTTCTGGGCCGTAAAGCTGTCGGGGTGAAGTTCGGAGAATAGCATTTCCCATTCTTGAAAAAGCCCCGGCTCCCCCGCGCGAAATCTGTCTTCAGATATATTTTTTTGGACGAGGTACTCTTGAAATGAGATCACAGTTAAGTAGGGTAGTGTTGGAAATGAGGAATGTAGGTCTAAAATTTCCGATACACCCCGCCCAAGTACCGATTCGCTTCTTCTTCTTTAAACTGTGCCTTTTTTGCATCCCAATGCAACGTTTTATTGGGGAAGCGTCCGGCAATGACGCCCAGCAAAATGGTTTCGGTCAGGCGGGAAGCGTAAGAAAATGGGGCACTGGTTTTACCTTTCCCTAAACAGGCATCCACAAACTCATGGTAATGTTTGTGGGATTCTGAGCCATATTCACGAACTGGCGGACTTAAATTAAAACGGGATATATCATAGTCTTGATAGCTGCCATCGACAATTAACCTGGGCATTACCTGAAAATGGGGTAGGTACAGTCTCCCTTTTTCGCCGATGAACATGGCTCCCTGGTCGTGCAAGTCTGCTCCTTCCGGCAACATCAAATCCTCGCGTTGTTTGTCGGCTCCGGCACCATCGTACCAGACCCATTTGAGCGTATCGGCGGTGTATTTTGTGCCGGGAAATTCGTAGGTAACCATGTTTTTTTCAGGATACCCAAATCCATCCGGTTTTCTACAATTCGTAGTAATGGTTCGGGGTACATCCAGTTGTAAGGCATTGTAGGGCGTGTCGAAAATATGCACACCCATATCTCCCAGGGTAGCGCAACCATAATCGACGAGCTTTCGCCAGTTTCCGGGATGGTAGAATCCTTCCTTATAAGGCCTTTCGGCGGAAGTTCCCAGCCACAGATTCCAGTCTAAATTATCGGGTACCGGATCGCCACTGGTAGGAATGGGGCCATTGTACCCCCAGTTTTTGGGCGACCAGGCTCTTACGGTATTAACTTTTCCAATGATCCCGTCCTGGATTAACAAAGTAGCCAGTTTGTAATCATAAAAAGAATGCACCTGAATACCCATTTGGGTCACCAGCTTTTTGGCTTTGGCCATTTTGTCCATCGCCCTGGCTTCTCCCACATAATGGGTGAGCGGTTTTTGACAATAAACGGGTTTGTTCATTTCCATGGCCATAATAGATGCCGGAGCATGGGTGTGATCCGGCGTCGACACGATAACCGCATCGATTTCGCCACTCATTTCTTTGAGCATCATCC
>NZ_JBGSXF010000741.1:0-2849 GCF_041751555.1 Persicitalea sp.
GGATACTTCGCCATTTCTAATCTTTTTTTGAGTCTGTTTTACGCTGGAATAATCTGGTCGAATGGTTATTATGTAGATGAGTTTTGGAATTCCTTACTATATGCCACCTGTATTGTATTTTCCTTCATACTACTACACAAATTGAATAATAGGGTTTCTAATCCTAATCCCAGCTAAATACGTATCCAAATTCTTCCAGGTAACAATCTGACTTTTAATCTCTTGCAATCCAGCCCTAAAAATAGATACTGCCAAATATCTCTCGCCATCGCGGTACTTGATGGTTCTGGGTTTGCGCCTTTTCGCCCCGATGACGCCCTCCCTGACGGCCAGCACGTAGGCCGCCACAACCAGGCTGACCATCAGTCGGATTTTCTTCAGGTCAGTCAGGGCGACGTCCTCGAGGTTGAATCCGTTGGTCTTCAGGTGCTTGAAGCAGTATTCGATCTTCCACCTTCTGGCATACCTCTTGCCCATCCTCTTGCTGCCCAACACGCTCGTTATCAGGTAGACGATCGGCTCGTCGAGGTTGGCCGACCTCCACATTTCAATCCTGTACCGACCGCCCTCAAGCTCGAAGACAGCCTGGCAGTAGCCTTTCTTGAGCGCCCGTTTCTCCAGCCTGCCGTAGCACTGCCCGCCGGCCTCGACGGCCTGGCGGTAGATTCCCTTGCGCAGACGGATGACGAAGTCCAATCCCGAATCGGCCAGAAAGCCACACCATACCTTACCAATGAACTCCCGATCAGCCACCAGCAGGAAACCCGTCAGGTCTATGACCGACAGGGCTTTGCGCATAAAATTAATCCGCTCCTGCTCGCTGAGTACCCCCTTGTGCTGGTAGACACGGAAATACACTGGCACAGCCACGCCTCGCACGCGGGCAGCCAGCACCAGCACGTGCAGCTCGAAGCAGCCGATTTTCCATTCTGTGCCGTCAAGCAGAAAGTCGTCAATGCGGCCCGGCAGCGTCTGCAGCACCCACAGAAGCACGTCGATGAACAGCCGCGTGGGGCCGTAGCGCTCGAAGAAGCGTGTCAGCCTGCGGTAGTAGCTGCCCGCCCGCAGGCGCTTGCCCCCCATCACGCGGGCCATATCGTCCTTCATCCGGTTGAGGTTGGTCGTCCTGCTGGTCAGGATGCAAGCCAGCACTACTGTCACGTTTTCAACCGTGCGCTTGTGGTATTTGCCTGGTATTTTGCTAAGTTTGTCAAAGAGAGTCATAGGGAATTTCTGTTAGTTTGGTCACTACAAAAATCACCATAATGGCTCTCTTTTTCAATTCATTAAGTTAATTTGTGTACTAGTCTAAGCCTTCGTATAAAGCTAGCCCGTAGGCGGTAGGCTGCCCGCCACAGCAAGTAAGGGAAAGCTTTAAATTGTCTCAGAAGGGTTTTCATCGAAAAAAAATAATCATAAAACCCCTGGAACGAGCAGACCTTTTGGTAGGTGGGGAATTGTTGGTTTTCCAGCCCGGAACTGAAGCCTATTAAAAAATAAGATTAATGTCGGAATCCAGACAAATGGCTGTGGCAGGGATGAGGAGTATTTGGTTGGTTTTCATATAGTATGTGTTTTAGTGAAAGGGGTGAAAAAAAGTGAGAGTAAGTACCTGATTTGAAATTGATCTGGCAACCGATCAAGGACGAACGTAGGAAAAAAGTGTCCGAAGGTATCGTTTTAGTTACCAAAGGAATTTGGAAGTGCCGTATAATTGCGCGCTATTTGGCGAAGATCATGAATCGGCGAGGCGTCCATTTGCCAGATACGATGCATCAAATTCAAAAATATTCCGTCATCAGCTTTCAGAATTTTTCTAACGATAACTGATATACGAATCCGGACTAATGAAAAACCGGGCGGCGGGTAGGGCATTAAGCCTAAGTCTCGGATTTAGCCATGCTTCTTTGTTCGATTTCCATTTCTGGCGACCGATCATAGTTTCATTGATTTTGGGTTGGACAAAAAACAGGTTGATTGGAGGTCGCTATGCGACAGGACGTGGCAACGTGACCACAAACACCGACCCTTCGCCCTCCACGCTTTCCACCGTCAGGGTACCGCCATGCCCTTTGGTGACGATGTCGTAGCTCAGCGACAAACCCAAGCCTGTACCCGACCCGGTGGGTTTGGTGGTGAAGAAAGGCTGAAATATCTTGTCTTTGACAGCATGGGAAATACCCGTGCCGTTGTCGCTTATTCGAATCTCGACGCCCGATTCGGTACGCCGCGTACCGACGCTAACCCTGGGCTGGTAGTCGGCGGGGGCCGTTTGTCGGCGCTGGGCCACGGCGTAGAGGGCGTTGCTGTACAAGTTCAACAAAACCCGGCCCATCTCACTGGAAACCAGATCGATCATCCCCAGATTTGCATCGAAATCGGTGGCGAGTTCACAGGTGTAGGTTTTGTCCTTGGCGCGCATTCCCTCGTAAGCAAGGCGCAGGTACTCTCCCGCTAAGTTGTTCAGGTCGGTGGGTTCCCGTTCCCCCGTGCTGGTGCGGGAGTGTTCCAGCATGGCCTGCACGATGGCCGAGGCCCGCTGGCCCTGGCTGAATATTTTTTCCAGATTCTGTTTCACATCGCCCAGCAATTCGGCTTCGAGACCGGCATCACGCTTCGGCATCTGCTGCGCTTCTTCCAGTTCCTGCACCAGTTCGGCCGATACTTCGGAGAAATTGTTGACGAAATTGAGCGGGTTCTGGATTTCATGAGCGATACCCGCGGTAAGTTCACCAAGGGAGGCCATCTTCTCCGATTGGATGAGCTGGGCCTGGGTGGCTTTTAAATTGGTCAATGTTGAGGCTAAAACTTTGTTTGCTTTTTGTTTTTGCCTATTGTTGCGGTAAAGA
>NZ_JBGSXF010000742.1:0-4475 GCF_041751555.1 Persicitalea sp.
TGTTTCTTATTCAAAAAGAAGAAATATGCCGTGAAATTTATCTTCAAAAACACTTTATGTTTGCAGTGCACAACCACGAATTATACTTCCTTAGGCAAATCTGAGATTTGTGTACTCCAGCCTATTCAACCGCTCTTGTCCCTATCCTATGATTCCTAGCAAAGTCGATGTCAGCGTCATATACTACGGCAAACCGTATCAGACTATCCTCTCAATTCTCTCCCTGCTGAAGTTCAGTAGGGGACACATCAATAAGGTTTTCGTGACTGTCGAAAAAAAACAGCCTTACAATACATTCGGAGATATTTACAGAGTGATACAGGCAGTTGAGGGACTAATTCCTACCGAACTCTATTATCCTACATTTTTCTATGATTTGGATACGCTTGATCCAGAGAGAGTTAAAAATGAACAAAATTTGCGCTGGAGTATCCCATACCAATATGCGCTGGAAAATTCGGCGATGGATTATCTGTTTATCATGCATAACGATATGATTTTTCATCGGGACATGATCGGAGAAATGCTTCCGGTTCTGAAAGGAGACGCTCAAATGGCGGGAGTTGGTTCTATTGGTCAATGTTGGTCGTGTCCCGCAAACGCAGCCAAACTATGCAGTGGTGCTATCTACGATCAATATGTACCCGGACAAGCCGAAGCAATTGCTCTGCACGAGACGTACGATACTCCGAGAAAATTAAAAGACATCGAAATTCTCAAAACTGGGAGAGTTCACCCGCTTCCCGAGTGCCGTCTGAACGAGTACGCTTGTATGATCGATCTGAAAATTTACCGGAGAACTACTCTTCCCTTTGGCGACAATCTTTGCTTTGGGGGAAACTGGGGCTTCACCGCTGACTTAGGAACGGGATGGTTTCATCAAATGGTCAATCAAGGCTACCAGTTCAAACATTTTGTTTTAGAGGATTACGCTGTTCACTCCCAGTTCAATCCGGTGGGACAGGGGATCGTGGCCTATTCCAACAGAGAGAATTACTTTTTAAGTGAAAACAACGCACTAGAATATTTACGGAAGAATTTCAATACAAAGGTGCCTTTGGGTGCCCTGAATCAAGCAAGCGCGACTTTGAGAACGATCAGATGCGTAATTCCAGAACAGATATCACGAATCAGACGCGCAGCAAAACGGATTTTGCTGCCTGGGGCAAAGTAAATTCAAAAGTAGAAGCCTTTTTGCTTCGAAACAACAAACCAAGATAAACACAGAGTTATCAGTGTGGAAGATTTTCAAATTGTTCAATTTCTCTGTGAAGATCACGAAAGTAGATGTTAGTGTTAGCGTAAATTATTACGGTAAGCCTTACCAAATGGTCGTTGCGATACTGACTTTGTGGAAGTATAGCCATCAACACATCGAAAATATATACCTGGTCGTAGAAAAGGAGCAACCCTTCGAGCAATACGGAGGTGTCAAATTATTAGAATGGGCGTTAAAAGGCTTACCGATCCACTACTTTTTTCTCGACCACTTCTATTATCATGGCTTTACTCCTATCGAGTCACTTGATCAAGAAAACATAAGATACTGCCTGAAATACCAGTACGGTTTAGAAAAAACAAACAAAAAATTTCATTTTCTTTCTCATAACGACTGTCTGTATCAGACCGATCTTCTGGGGATGATGCTTCAAAAAGTGAAAGAGTCAGATGCGCAAGTGGCAGGCATTGGCATGATTGGGCAGTGCTGGAACTGTCCGGCTTTGTTTGCCTAAGTCTACGATGGCTCCCGCTTGGAGTACTTCCACCCCTCAGCTGATGATTACCTGAATTTAATGGACAAGCACCCGATCTTGATCGGACCTGCTCGTAAAGCCATTCATCACGACTTGATCGGCAAAGATCATACATATCCTTTACCAGAATGTCGGCTTAATTAGTATGCTTGTCTGGTCAATACGACGCTTTATCAAGAACTAGCGCTACCTCGTGGAGAGATATTGCAACTTGGGGCTTCCCGGCATGGTACAGACTGGGCGACGGTATGGTTTCACGAAATAGTCAATACTGGTTATAAATTCGTTCACCTCCCACTTGAACCTCACATGGTTCATGCCCTTCCCTTTTCACTCCCGCAAAAAGCGGGCACGTAAGCGATCGTAACTCAGAAGAATACTTTAAAACCGAAGAAAGAGCGCGACAATTTTTGCAAGAATCTTTTCCTGAAAAATTATCATTCCCTCTAACAGTTCATTTTTTTGCTGCGTTGTACTCGTATCAAATCGTAATCGAGCGCTTTTCTGAAAAAATGGGAAGACGACTTATGTCTTTCAAAAGAAAATATTGATAGCACTCCCTACATTTCCACATTAGGATTTTTCTGTAAAGATAATTGCGTCCACAATTTTTTCTCTTTACTTTTGCCCTCCCAACACATCATCGGGATGTGGCGCAGCCCGGTAGCGCACACGCCTGGGGGGCGTGGGGTCGCAGGTTCAAATCCTGTCATCCCGACAAAACCCGATCAGCAATGATCGGGTTTTCTTTTTCCAGCGCTCATAGCGCACACGTTTGGAGGGCGCGGGGTCGCAGCCGGAAGCTCGGAGGCGTCAAACCCTATCATTTAACTACTTAAAAGCTTGATAATCATCCGATTGTCAGGCTTTTTTTCTTATACTTTAAGTCCAAGTAGAGTCCATTTGGTTAAAGCTTTTCATTGTATTATAAATTTTCTGTCTACTTCTGAACGCCCATAACTATTTAAGAATGATCCCCGTAAGCCTCACCATTAAAGGATTATATTCCTACAAAGAAGCCCAGGAAATCGACTTTACACGCCTGACTGAAACGGCCCTGTTCGGGATTTTTGGTAAAGTGGGCAGTGGCAAATCTTCTATTCTGGAAGCGATCACCTACGCGCTTTACGGCGAGACCGACCGCCTTAACAAGTCGGGCGACGACCGCAACTACAACATGATGAATCTGCGATCCAATGAGTTGCTGATTGATTACGTCTGCCGGGCCGGGCCGGAGGGCAATAAGTACCGCTTTACGGTCAAAGGCAAGCGCAACAGCAAGCGCTTCGAACAAGTCAACACCTACGAGCGCGCTTCCTACGAATGGAACGACGAGGCAGAGGGCTGGGCGCCGCTGGAACTGGATGGCGCCGCAGAAAAGATCATCGGGCTGAGCTACGACAACTTTAAGCGCACCATCATCATCCCGCAGGGGAAGTTCCAGGATTTTCTCGACCTGCCACAGGCGCAGCGCACGCGGATGATGAATGAAATTTTCCAGCTCAGCCGTTACGACCTGGCCGATAAGGTCAAAATACTGAAGAACCGCAACGACAACCAACTTGAAAATCTGGCAGGCAAATTGACCCAACTTGGCCAAACTACCCTCGAACTACTGGCGCAGTCGCGGCACGACTTGAAAAACGCCGAGTCGCTCATCAAAACCAACGAACGGGATTCGAAGGAGTTGACCGAAAACGAAAAGCAACTCGAAACACTCCGCCAGCTTTTTGCCGAAAAAGAAACCGCCACCCAAAAAATTGCGATCCTCGCAACTCAGGAGGCCGATTATACCCAACGCGCCGCCCGCCTCGACCGCTACCAGTCGTGCCGAAATACGTTCAAGCTGGTGCTGGATCAGAAAAAAATTCGCGAAAACGACCTGACACGGGACACCAAACTTTTGCAAGAAAAGGGAAAGACTTCGGCTGAAAGGCAGCAGCGGATTGAGGTGGAGCAGAAAAAGTTAGAGGGAATTTTGCCTGACTACGAAAAGCGCGAATCGCTGAAAAAAGAAGCCGAAGAGCTAGGTGTGGTGCTGACGCTGGCGCAGTCGCGGGAAGAGCGGGACAAGCTGGCGGAAGATCAGAAGCGCGGCCGGATAGCACTGGTGGAAAGAAAAGACGTAGTTGGTCAGTTGATTCAGCAAAAAAGCGAGTTAGAGAAATCGCTGGACAAGGCGAAGGCCGGGCGTGTAGATTTGGAGGTCGTGACAAAAGTTTCGGAATGGTTTTCGGTTCAAAATGCGTTGCTGGCGGCAAAGGAATCGCTGAAGAAAGACGCCAACGCGGTGGCCAACGACGAGGAAAAACTCGAGATGAGCAAGGTCAATTTGCTGCTCGAAGTACCCTTCGACCAGATGTTCGGCCCCGAGGACGCCGCCACGCCGCCCGCCCAACTCCGCGAGCGGCTCGACCGTGAAAAGCAGGTACTTGTCGGACAGTACGCCGAGGTAGACAAGCAAATCCTGCGCCTCAAAACCCAACGCGAACTACGCGAATACGCCAGTGACTTGCAGCCCGGTGTGGCCTGTCCGCTTTGCGGTTCGGTACATCATCCGAAGGTGATGGGCGGCGGCAACATAATCGACAACGAGTTGAAGGCATTTGAGCAAAAGCAGAAAAAACTCCGCGAGACGGAAGCTGCCTACGACCAACTCAAAAACCACCTCGCCGGGCTGGAAAAAGAATTTGTCTTTTACGAAAACCGAAAGAAAACTAT
>NZ_JBGSXF010000743.1:0-4280 GCF_041751555.1 Persicitalea sp.
GCGGCAGCAAAACTCTGCTGGACCCTGTGCAAAGTACCCCTCTGAACGTCGGCCAACTCATTCTTTCGCCTACCCGCACTTACGCGCCCGTGGCCAAAGCCCTGCTCGATGAACTGCGAGCCGAAATCCACGGCATGGTGCATTGCAGCGGTGGCGCCCAGACCAAGATCCTGCATTTTATCGACAACCTGCACGTCGTCAAGGATAATCTATTTCCCATCCCGCCTTTGTTCAAACTGATTCAGGCCGAGAGCGGCACGAGTTGGCAGGAGATGTACCAGGTCTTCAACATGGGCCATCGCCTGGAAGTGTACCTGCCCGAAGCCCAAGCCGCGCGCGTGATCGAAATTTCGGAATCGTTCGGCATCGCGGCGCAGGTCGTGGGTCGGGTGGAGGCCGCGACGAAGAAGCGTTTGACGATTCGGTCGGAGTTTGGGGAGTTTTTGTATTGAGAGTTGGGTTTTGGTGCTTCTTGCTTGTGGTTCGGCCGGATATTTCCCGCTATTCCCTAACTTTACCAAAAACTCAGCCGCTTACCATGCTTATTGCCAATCCGATATACGATGTCGTTTTCAAACGGCTCATGGAAGACGAGCGCATCGCCAAGTTCTTCATTGGAACGCTCCTAGACGAAATCATCGAGGAGGTGCAGGTCATGCCGCAGGAATTCACCTACACCGATCAGTTGGCAGGCTTAGCCGTCTTCCGGGTGGACTTTATTGCTACCATCAAAACGCAGGAAGGAATATTTAGAAAGGTACTGATCGAGATTCAGAAGGCAAAGAATCTGATTGACCTCATGCGCTTCCGCAACTACCTGGCCGAACAATACAAGAAAGAGGACGAGGTCGAGACCGCAACGGGAAAGCAGAAAACTGCCTTACCGATCGTGACGATTTATTTGTTAGGTTTCAATTTGCCCGAAGTAGAAACCCCGGCGGTGCGGGTACAGCGGCAGTACAAAGACCTCATCGCCAATCGAATTATCGAGAAAAAAAGTGAGTTTATCGAGAAGTTGACCCACGATTGCTTTGTCATCCAACTGCCGAGGATCGACGCCAAGTACCAAACCCGGCTCGATAAGCTACTGAGCATCTTCGAGCAAGCCCACTTCGTGGACGAGGCTAAGACCACCAAGCTATTCAACCACGAAACCGACATAGAGGAAGTGAAGATTATGACTGACCTGCTGCACTACACGGGTACTGACCCGGCCGAGAAGAAGAAGATAGAAATTGAGCAGGAAGCCTGGCGCAGCGTGGAGGCGATGCTGGAAGAGAGTAACGCAAGAACCGAAAAGCTGCAATCGAAGCTATCGGAAGCTGAATCGAAACTCTCAGAGGCGGCGAAGGAAATCGAAGAACTGAAACGACGTTTGGGGGAGAGGTAAGAATTGAGGGCAACCTTCTGAGATCGAGCATCACTATGAAGTATTTCATATTAGTGTTCTTTTTGCACTTGGTACACAAAGGCTTGCATTCCAGATTTAGTAGTAGAAGTCAATCTCCTACTGTCAGATTCTTCCAATCCTTCCCATATTTTGTATTTTTGGAAAAATACAATGTACATGATTGAAACCCTTCCCCCCGTCAAATACACCTTTTCCGGTCACGATACTTTCCATTGCCGTAGCCTTTGGCTGAAAAAAGGCTATGACTACCTGCTACTTGATAAAAAATTCAGCGACGAAGACGCCGTAGTAATTTTGGGTGTGGGCAAAAACATGGTGTCGGCCATTCGGTATTGGATGAAGTCGTTTGATGTTTTGATATCATTTTAAAATTAAGGTTAAACCGGCGCCATGTCATTACCAGAAAGTGACGACCTCGACATTGCGGCTTTATCTGGGGTGTTCAAAGACCGGACGAATTCCTACAAATTCTATTGGTTTCTCTCAATTCTGGACATTTTACAGGAGAATGGCGAGCGTATCATTCGGCAAAATGACATAGCCCTGCGCATGCTGGCAAATGTCTGGTACCCGCTGGATTACTACAAACTCTCATTCGGTACCCAGGATGGGTTTAAACAGGTTGCAGCGTTTATATCCTCGAAATTCGAGATCGACAACCGTCTCAATGCGCCGGGTTTATCAAAGCAGATTAGACAGAATTTGTCAGAAAGTGAGTTGTTAACGCTTAGCCAGAATATTGACAAAAACCTTATCCGTTGGGTACCATTCCGATTTATCCGCCCTTTTTTTGCTCTAGAAACTCAGCGGCTTTCAGACCATAAAGTCAACGGTGCAATCAAACGGCTTAGCAATGAGCTGTTTGTCTCTCAACCACAGCGTGTTGTTTATCGAATCCTAGATGATTCTATTGAATTGAATGCAGTTTGGGTTGATTACTTCCAGCATCATCAAAGTATTTTAAGAGGCTTCATCTTTTGGCATTTAGTTGGGTTCGTCCAGAAAAACAATCCGAACGTGATCGGGCTTACGGAAAAATTAGAAAAGCCGAGAAAGCGCGATTTAAGTTTGGCAAAAAAGTTCTGGAAGGGGTATTTGGATGAGCATTCTAATCTATCCTGCATTTATTCGGGAGAAATTATCACCAGGCAGAACATCAGTTTAGACCACTTCTTACCTTGGTCCTATGTGGCGCATGATCAGCTTTGGAATATTGTCCCTACTCCGAAAAGGGTAAACTCTTCAAAAAGTAATTGCTTGCCCTCTGAACAGTACTTCAAGGAATTCACTAGGCTACAATACCAAGTCGTTCAATTTTATTTAAACAAACAGAAATTGAATGTTCTGGAAGATTACGACCAGATATTTCGGACGGATTTGCGCCTACTTTCTTTGAAAGAATTTACTGATACATTACAAAAATACTTCTTACCTCATTTTCAAACCGCCAAAAATTTGGGTTTTACTTACCCATATATTTACCAAAAGGACAGCACTACTGAATAAATGAGTGACACGCCGAATCCCAATACGCACCTAACCGCAAAAGAGCGCACCACGCCTTCGCTGCCTGTGCGGATGCTGCTGGATCGCAAGCTTATTCAGGGAAAAGTACTGGATTTTGGTTGTGGTTTTGGAAAAGACGTGAACCATCTGCTCGTCAAAGGATTTGACGCCAAAGGGTATGACCCGCACTACTACCCGGAATATCCAGCCGAGAAATTTGACACCATTCTTTGTTTTTACGTCTTGAACGTACTTCTGTTCCGAAGAACAAAATAAGGTGTTGATGCAGATTTCAAATCTCTTGAAGCCAACGGGCCGGGCATACTTTGCCGTTCGGCGTGACATCCAGAGGGATGGATTCCGTATGCATCAGGTACACGGGAAGCCTACCTATCAATGCTACGTCAAGCTTCCCTACAAATCTATTTTTCTCAACGAGAACACCGAATTCTACGAGTACCAGCATTGGAATCAGGTAGTTGAAAGCGATTCAAAATGCCCGTTTTGCAAAGTCAATCCCAAACTGGAACTATTAGCCGAAACGCCGCTGAGTTATTCAGTCCTGGATGGTTTTCCCGTTGCCAAAGGCCACACGCTTGTCGTACCAAAACGTCATGAAGCCAACTTTTTTGGTTTGACTTTTGAGGAGCAAAAGGATTTGGTACAGGTATCTGATTTTGTACAAGAAATACTAAAAGATAATTACGAAACGGAGGACTTCACACTGGGAATAAACATTGGACGCAATGCCGGACAGCGTATGGATCACACTACTATTCACCTTATTCCTAGATATTCAGGCGATTGTACAAATCCGAAGGGAGGGATTCGAAATATATTGAAGTAGAGTTCCCTTATCAGTAATGTGCAGTTGTGCTAGTGATAACACCCGATTTGTGAAATTTATGGGTCAAAATTGCGTCTATCGAGTTCGTCAGCTTCTCAATCGAACTCGACTGCTGATTTTCGATCACGCCATAGTTGCTGGCATTTCCCCCCAAGGGGTACCAATTAGCATCTTCAAAAATGGCAGGATACTTTTTCAGCAGGGCTTCTACTTCTGATTCGGTACTTGATTGGTAAAGGGCGAGGAAAAGTTCTTGGTGGGTCATGTGTGGTGAAGTGAATTAACCTTTGAAATCTGGTATTTCGCCCTTTCAGGGCTTATCCTGCTAGTGCTCTCCGAATCGCAGGGCTTCACCCTACGCTACAATATTACGCCCTTTTCAGGGCTGCGGGAGCGAGTAATCTACTCATTTGCCTATCAGTAAGTACTCTGTACCTCTGCCGCTTTGTGCTTCCACTATTCCTCCGCCTCATCCAGCGCCCGCACCTCCCGAAACAAATCCAGCAGCGAGTCACC
>NZ_JBGSXF010000744.1:0-5553 GCF_041751555.1 Persicitalea sp.
GTCAGCACGGCGAGTGGTGGATCACGATGCGCCTGGCGCAGGTGTACTTGATGGCCGCCGAAGCAGCCAACGAACTGGGCAACACTGCCGACGCTTACCAATATGTCAACCGCATCCGCGAGCGGGCTTACTCACCCGCCAAGCCCCTTTCCGGCCTGACGCAGACCACCCTCCGCAAGGCCATTCAGGACGAGTACAAGTGGGAATTGGCCGGCGAGAGCGAGCGCCGCTACGACCTGATTCGTTGGGGGATTTTGGTAGAAACCATCAAAAACACTGATTTCGGTATTCACGAGGGAAGCAAAAATATTCAACCGCACATGGTCAAACTACCTATTCCAGCCGAGGAGATCGTGCTGAATCCTAAGTTATTGGAGAGCGATCCGACGAATAACGGGTACCGTTGACGGAGTTCAAAGTTTATGAGTTTGATTACTTAAAAATTAACTTTCATGGAGAATAAAGAGGCATCATCGCGACGTAAATTTTTAAAGAACGGCACAGCCGCGGCGCTGGGCGCTTCCGCCCTGGGCAGTTTCGCCATAGTACCCCGCCACGTGCTGGGCAAAGGCTTCCGCGCGCCCAGCGACAAACTCAACATCGCGGGCATCGGCGTGGGGGGCAAGGGCGTCACCGACGTCCACGAAGCCTACAACAACGGCGCGGAGAACATCGTGGCCCTGTGCGACGTGGACTGGGAGCGCGGCAAGCAGAGCTTCGACGAGCACCCCAACGCCAAGAAGTACATCGACTACCGCCGGATGTTCGACGAGATGGGCAAGGACATCGACGCCGTGACCATTTCGATGCCCGACCACCAGCACGCCGTGTCGATGATGGACGCCATTCAACTCGGCAAGCACGTGTACGGCCAGAAGCCACTCACGCACGACATCTACGAAGCCCGGATGCTCACCGAGGCCGCCCGAAAGTACAAGGTCGTGACCCAAATGGGCAACCAGGGTGCCAGCAATCCCGCCCAAAAGCAGATGCAATCCTGGTTCGACAAGGGGCTGATCGGCACCGTAAAGGAGTCGCACGTCTGGACTAATCGCCCCATTTGGCCGCAGGGTATTCCGGTGCCGACGGGTAGTTTCAAGAAACCCGACCATGTGGACTGGGAATTGTGGGTCGGTACTGCGCCCTGGATAGATTACAACCCGGCCTACCATCCGTTCTCGTGGCGGGGCTGGTGGGCGTTCGGCACGGGCGCACTCGGCGACATGGGCTGTCACCTGATCGACACGCCCTTCCGGGTGCTGAGCCTGAAATACCCCACCGAAGTGGAATGCAGCGCGGGAACAGTCTATTTAAATGGCAGAAACCTGGAACACATCCCCGAGGGTTGCCCGCCTTCCTCGCGGGTGCAGTTGCAGTTTCCGGCCACGAAAACCAACAAGTCGGACGTGACCATGATTTGGTACGACGGCGGCCTTCGTCCGGCGCACCCCGATGTAATTCCGGCCGACGACCCCATCGGCGACAACGACAGTTCCAACGGCGTGATCATGCTCGGCGACAAGGGCGTGATTACCTGTGGCACTTACGGAAACAACCCGAAAGTGTATCTGAACAACGGCGACAAGCTCACGATGGAGAAGGGGGCTTTTGTGGAAAAATACACCAGTCTGCACAGTTGGGGCCACTACGCGACTTGGGCCGACGCCTGTAAGGCGGGCTTCGGCAGCAAAGAACATAAGGCGCTGACCTCTTCCTTCGACTACGCCGGGCCGCTGACCGAGACGGTCATCATGGGCAATCTCGGCATCAGGAGCTACAACCTGCGCGAAGAGCGCACCGACGGAGGCAGGGGCTTCAACTACCCTGGTCGCAAAAAATTACTTTGGGATGGCAAGAATATGCGCGTGACCAACTTCGAGCCCGCCAACCAGTTCGTTAAGCGCGACTACCGGGGTGACTGGAAGCTTGGGGTGTGACCCTTACTTTTTGACAGTAGCCACATTTTGAAATTCAAAAAGGCTCTCGCTCGTTTGGGCGGGAGCCTTCACTTTGCTGATCTGCACGATATTTCCGTTTGCTATGTCCAGCAAAGGCCGGGCGGGAAACTGTTTGAACTCGACGTTTTTTAGCGTCAGCTTGTCGAAATTGGTCAGGTCGAAAAAGTGCTTCGTGTCGATCAGCGTCCGTTCCATTTTGAAGGGTGCGGGGTTGTTGTATTCATCATTGATAAAGGTCGAATTGGCGATGGCAAGTTGGAAGTGCCGATTTTCGTCGCCGATCACTGTAAAGCCTTTCTTAACGTTCCTGACCTTTAACCCTTCAAAACGGATGCCCTGCATAAGTTGCCCGGTTTGCCAGAGGCCGCCCGCAAAATCGTAGATATAGACGTTGTCCACGCCCTCGACGGTCACATTCTTGACCAGCCAGTCGCCGCTTTGCAGCTTGGGATTGGCATCCTGGGGCGAGAAATATACGAAGGCCGACAGCGTGTTGTTGCGGTTTTGCTTGATGTGCTTGTACTCGCCCGGCCCCCAGATGCGGCAATCTTCGATCAGCACGTTTTGTCCGCCCAGCCGAAAGCCGTGGCAGGAGGTATTGACGCTGCACCTTTTTACCACATAATTTACGTTGTCGTTGCCCGCGAAGGCGTCGTCGCCCGTGCGGAAATCGCAGTCCTCAGCCAGGACGTTTCTGCCAAAACGAATGTGGAAACCGTCGTGGCCGCCCCGAATCTTGACGTCCTTCAACCGGACGCCATCGGAGTAGTTGCAGAAAATGGCGTAGTTGGCGGAGCGCACGATGGTGATGTCCTTGAACACGAGATTTTTTCCATTGAAAATGCGAATGCAGTGCGGCCCGCGAAAACCTTCCTCACCCGTCGGTGAAGTGCAGTCCACGCCGTCGATGGTGCCTTTGCCCTCAAAGGTGACATTCGTCAGGTTATCTCCCGAGAAAAGGGCTTCGGGCCGCTTGCCGTCACCATAGTCTTTGTAATTGTCGCTGCCCTGGATCAGGGTTCCCTCGGCCAGAAGCATGGTGAGATTGCTCGTTAGCTTCAAGCCGCCCGTCAGGAATTTACCCTTGGGGAAATAGACCGTTCCGCCTCCCGCCGCCGCGCAGGAGTCAATAGCTTGCTGAATTTGGTTAGTGATCAGCCGCCCCTGGTCGGGAGTGATGGTGATTTTGGTTTCTTTCTTGCCAGAACCCGCGAAGGCCAGCAGCAAATTCAAGAGAATGATTTGAAGGACAAGCATGATTTTTCGGCTATATTGCGAATATTGAATTTTTACCCGTAAAATATGCTTAGACGCTGCTTTCTACTCGTTGCTGTTTCCTTTTTGGCCGTCAACGGAATTTTTGCCCAAAGCCAGGACAAGCCGAACGCGGCCCGGCCCAACATTCTCTGGCTCACCTTCGAGGACACCTCGCCCGAATTTATTGGCATCTACGGCAACCTCACGGCCAAAACGCCCACGATGGATCAACTTGCTCGCGAGGGCGTTCGCTTCAACTACGCCTTCTCGACGGGTAGCGTCTGTTCGCCCAGCCGCTCGGCGCTGATCACGGGCGTCAAAACCTACGAACTGGGCACGGGCAATCACCGCAGCGCCTATCCGATTCCCGACTTCATCCACGGCTTTCCAAAGTACCTCAAAGAAGCGGGTTACTACACGACCAACAACAACAAGACCGACTACAATACTTCCGACGCCAAACGAGTCATTCAGGAAAGCTGGGACGAAAGCTCGGGCAAGGCAGGTTGGTGGAATCGTGGGGAGGGACAGCCGTTTTTCGCAGTTTTCAATAGCTTCCATAGCCACCAGTCACGGACGATGACGCTGCCTTATGCCGACTACGAGAAAATAATTCTCGACCAATTACCCGACTCGATGAAGCACGCCGAGGCGGACGTGTTTATGCCGCCCTACTACCGCGAAAGCCCCGAAATGCGCAAGCAGATGGCGCGGGTCAACAACTCGATTAGCAAAACTGACCTGGAATTCAGGGAATTGCTGGATCGGCTGGAAAAGGAAGGTCTGCGGCAAAACACAATTATTTTTCTTTTCGCTGACCACGGCGAAGGGATGCCGCGTTCCAAAACCAACGGCATCGGGTTGGGCCACCGTGTGCCGTTCGTGATCTGGTTTCCCGAAAAGTACCGTCACCTTTCGCCCTGGGGTTGGGCCGGGGCTGTAACGGATGAGATGATCGACTTTGTGGACTTACCACCCACGGTACTTTCGTTGGCCGGGATCACCATCCCTGACTACATGAAAGGCCGCGTGCTGGCCGGACCGCATCGTACGCCCGAGCCAAAGTACCTCTTTCTCTCTTCCGACCGCTCCGATGAAAGCTATGATCTGACGCGCACGGTGATTGAGGGAAAATACGCCTACTCGCGCGTCTTCGTGCCTTACATCCAGGAACTGCGTTACCTATTGTACATGGACATGGGCGAGATTACCGAAGAGATCCGCAAGGACTACAAAGCGGGCAAACTCTCTGCCACCGAGCGGCAAATGCTCGAACCGCGCCCGGCGGAGTATTTGTACGATATGGAAAAAGACCCCTGGGAGATCAACAACCTGGCCGAAGACCCGGCGTATGCAAAAATGCTCCGGCGCTTTCGCAAGGTGCAGGCGAAGGAGATTTTGCAACATAAAGACATTTTGTTCCTGCCCGAATACGAAATCGCCCAAATTTCTGAAACCACCACGCCCTACCAGTACCGCAGTAAGCTGGACTTGAAGCCGATTTACGGCATGGCCAAGTGGGCAGGTTTCAGGACAGAAAAGGCCAGGAAAAGCCAGATTAAAGGATTGGAGAATGCGAATAAATTCGTCAAATACTGGGCTTTGCTTGGCCTGAAGAGCAACATAAAGGCCATGACTGATTTAGAAAAATTCGCGCTCAATCCCGTCCTCGACGATCCTTACCCGCCCAACCGCATCGTTGCCGCCTCGCTCGTTTCGGAACTGGCGGACGCCCCGGCGGCCCGAAAAGTCCTGGTGGGCGCCATTCAGTCCAACGATGACGACCTCAGCAATCTGGCGATCCAGCAGATCATGTACCAACCGAACGCCGCTAGTTTTCTACCAGAGATCAAGGATTTTTACGAGCAACAAAGAAAGCTGGGGAAAAAGAAGCTGTTCAATGCCAATCGCTCAGCGGAAATGATGATGTACGTGTACGAGGGGCGACCTGTGCGGGAGGAGGAAGAGTAAGTTGCGTTCAGATCTGGGGTAGTTTCTGGATCGCATCCAGAATATTTTATCCTTAAATCGGAATTTTTCGGAATCTGATTCCGAAAAATTCCAGTTAGGACTACGTTAATTGGCTATTCTCAAAAATCGCTACCACATTCTAAACCATAGTTGATAGCCTCAGTTTACCAAACATATAGTCAATTTAACATTTCAACAATTAAACGAGTCAACAATCCCCATGACAGCTACCTGGAATAACCAAACCATCGCCGAGAGCGACGAAACCGTCGTTGTCGAAAACAACCACTACTTCCCCATTGAGTCGGTGAAGAGTGAATTCTTACAGGAATCCGACACGCACTCCGCCTGCCCGTGGAAGGGAACG
>NZ_JBGSXF010000745.1:0-5766 GCF_041751555.1 Persicitalea sp.
TCGCAGCGCGCCGTGCTGTTCTTGCACCCGCGCGTGAAGTGATCCCAGTAGGTCCGGGCGTAGTTTTCAATTTTTTTTCATTTAAGTCAGCGTATGTCATAAGCGTATGATAGTCGTTATTTTTGATTTAACAAAGTAGAATTAATCATTTCTGTCATCTCTTCGGTATCCCAAGGAGTATATCCTTGCCGAGCTAAACTTGTTGCTAAATCTCCTTTGCCATTCAGAATATAATCGTTAATGTTTTGGCAAGCCGCATAACTACTCTCAATAGTAAAAACTGTAAATCCTAATTCTTTTACTAAAAACTCCAACATTCTATGTTTAAATTGAAAAAATTCTCTGTTACCATGTGAAGCTTCACCAAGTCCAATTATTTTGACATCTTTTAATATTTTTTTCAAAGGTTGAAGGTCTGTAAACCCATGTCCTGCCTCAACATAATTAATTGGAATAGCTGTTTTCTTTAACCAACTAACTACGCTTTTCGTTTCTTCATCTTTAATAAGTTGCCCATAACATTGTCCAAAGTTGAGAAAAAGCCCAATTATTAGCAAAAACGCAATTGTAGTTCTTATTTTCATTCGATTAATATTTAGAAGTTAATACTGCATATTTGCTCAACTTTGGAATATGTATGTCCATTCAATTTGTTTGTCGAATTTGCTCGTTTGTTGGAAAGGGGTGTCATAAAATGGCACCCAACTCCTGTATATACGAAAGTTTTGCAGTACTTTTTGTATTTATGCTGTATTTTTCTTCTTTTTCGTTGTACTTTTGACATCGTATTTTTTGAATTGTCATAATTCCCGATGCGTTGCCGAGGAAACTACAAAGGTCAATCTCTTGGCAAATTCAACGAATCCTCACCATGGGCTGTGTATCCACAGAACTTTACGATCCTAGCATTTTTGAAATTGCGTTGAGCAATAATGTCCGGTTAGCCAGTACGCCATAAATCTATAAAATTAATTTGATTGGTAGCTACACTCACAACCCAAAACTTATCAAACGGTACATTTCTCTTCTGACATAGCTTTTTGCAAGGGTGCTGGCTCACCTGACACCTTTTCTCTCCCCCCACTTCTCAACCCACTCACCCACCAACTTCTCCGTCTCCCCCGCCGCCTTCACTACCTGCTTCGTAGGCGCAAAATCACTATCCTGCAAAATAGCAAACACCACAGACAAACTCCGCTGCAACGCAGGTAGCTCTTTTTCCAGCGCAATTACCTGTCCGAGTCGGGTAGCGAGTTTTGCCTTCTCTTTCTTTCCGGCTTTGGCCAGTTGCCCATCGAGATCCACGCGAAGGGCTTTGAGTTCGTCCGCCGCGCTGCTCAGTTTCTGCCTTCCTTCGTACATCGCCTTCGACCAGTCGTGTTGCCCTTGGAGTTTTTCGGTTGGGGTGGGTACGCGCGGGTCCATTTTGAGGGTCAACGGTTGTTCATATACTTTCCCGTTCACCGTCAGGCGGACGATGTAGGTACCCGGCATTACCCAGGGCGCGGTGGGGGCAGGGGCCGTGTTGCGGTAGGTGGCCGCGATGGGGAATGTGACCGGGCCGGGCAGCGGGGCGTAGTGCAGGTCCCACAGGAAGCGGTGCGACCCGGCTTTGCCCGAAAGGATTTGCTGCGGGCGGGGCCAGTAGTCGGGTACGTTGATGGCGGGCATCGGGTAGGGTTCGTCGGCGGAGGTGTAGCGGCGCACGCGCTCGCCGCTGGCGTTCAGGAGGTCGAGCGTCACCAGTCCGGTGGCTTTTTCTTGGAGGGTGTAGTCGATGATGGCCCCGTCGGGCGGGTTTTGTCCGGCGGGTTCCTCCTGCGGCAGCGGGGTGTCGGGGTTCATGTTCCAGCGGACGCGGTAGGTGAGCTGGGGCCGGAAGAGCGTCACCGGGGCTTTGGCGACTTCGGCGGTCAACTGGCGCAGCGGCGTGATGTCGTCCAGAATCCAGAAGCTGCGCCCGTGGGTGCCGACTACGATGTCGTCGTCCTTGATGACCAGGTCGCGGATGGAGGTGGCGGGCATATTCAGCCGCAGCGACTGCCAGTGGTCGCCGTCATCGAACGACACGGACACCGCCGTTTCCGACCCGGCGAAGAGCATTCCCGGGCGCACGGGGTCTTCGCGCACGGTGTTGATGGGCTGGTCGGGCAGTCCGCGCGTGATTTCCTGCCAGGTGGCCCCGCCGTCGCGGCTGCGCAGGATGTGCGGTTTCATGTCGTCGAGCCGGATGCCGTTGATGGCGGCATAGACTACGTTGGCATCGGTGTGGCTGGCTTCCAGTTGCGACACCTTGGACCAGGGTTTCAGGCTCGGCGGCGTCACGTTCTGCCAGTTTTTACCACCGTCGCGGGTGACGTGGATCAGGCCGTCGTCGGTCCCGGCCCAGAGAGTACTGCTGTCCACGTACGACGGGGCCACGGCGTAAATCACACCCCGGCGGGGCATTTTTTTCATTTCTTCGGTGGTGTAAATCCCCACGCTGGCCGGAATTTCATCGTAGGTCGGGCGGCTGAGATCGGGACTGATGACTTCCCAGGAATCGCCGCCCGTCCGGGTTTTGAACAAGACATTCCCGGCAAAAAAGAGCGTTTTTGGGTCGATGGGCGAAAACAAAACGGGAGCCGTGCGGACGAAGCGGTACTTGCCGCTGCGGACGGCTTCGGGGGCGATGTTCTGCACCTGCCCGCTCCGTTTGTCGAAGCGGGTGACTTTGCCGCCGTAAATGATATTCGGGTCCAGCGGGTCGGCGGCCACGTAGCCGTATTCCTCCACGCCCACGGGATGCCACTCGCGGTAGGTGATTTGGCCATCGTTGCCCCGGCTGGCGATGCCCACCGAGCCGCTTTCCTGCTGTCCGCCCAGCACATTGTAGGGAAACGCATTGTCGGTGCTGACGTGGTAAAACTGCGCCGTGGGCTGGTTATACCATGAACTGAACGTCTTCCCGCCGTTGACGGTGATGATCGCGCCCTGGTCGCCCGCCAGCAGGATGATGTCGGGATTGGTGAGGTTGATCCAGAGGCGGTGGTAATCGTCGCCACCGGGTGCGCCCCGGAAGTCTTCAAAGGTTTTGCCGCCATCGGTCGATTTCCAGGTTACGACGTCGGCGATAAAAATGATGTCGGGATTGGTAGGATGCACCTTTATTTCGGCAAAATCACTGCCGCGTCCCCACAGGCGCGGGTCGTCGTCGATGAGCCGCCACGATTCGCCCGCATCGTCGGACCGATAGACGCCGCCTTGTTCGGGCGCGTCCACGGTGGCGTACATCCGGCGCGAATCGGAAGGCGCGATGCCAAAGCCAATCCGCCCGACGCCCTGCGCGAAGGTGGGCAGTCCTTTCGTGAGTTTGCGCCAGGTGGTGCCGCCGTCGGTGGATTTGTACAGTCCGCTTTCGGGCCCCTGCCATTCCGCATTCTCCCAGGGGCCTTCCTGCGCCTGCCAGAGGTCGGCGTACACGACCTGCGGATTGTTGGGGTCGATGGTCACCTGAATGGCCCCGGTATCCTGGTTTTTGTACAAAACCTTTTCCCAATGCTGGCCACTATCGGTGGTGCGATAGACGCCGCGCGTGGCGTTCGCGCCGTAGGGATGCCCCAACACGGCGGCGAAAACGCGGTTTTCGTCGGTCGGATCGATGCTGATGTTGCCGATTTGCTGGGCGTCGGCCAGGCCCAGGTGCGTCCAGGTTTTGCCCGCGTCGGTGGATTTGTACATCCCGTCGCCCACCGAAAGTTCGGGACGGTGCAGGCCCTCGCCGCTGGCCACGTATATCACGTTGGGATTGGAAGGCGCCACGCCCACATCGCCGATGGAGCCCGTGGGCTGGTCGTCGAAGATCGGAAACCAGGTACGGCCGTAGTCGGTCGTTTTCCAGACGCCACCGTTGTTGACGCCGATGTAGAAGACGTTCGGCTGCTGCGGCACGCCCACGGCCCCGACGGTGCGCCCGCCCCGGTGCGGGCCGATCATGCGCCATTTCATGCTGTCGAAAAGGGTGGGGTCGTAGGTTTGGGCCGATACTGCCTGGTGCAGGAGGAGAAGAAAGAGGAGGGCGGAGGTAAAGCGTTTGGGCATAAAAACGGTGGATTTGTGTGAGCATCAACTAATCGAGCCTGATTACGCAATGAAATTACAATACCTCGTAATAGCAAGTCGGGTAGTATATAATACTGGTCAGAAGGCTGGAAAACCGTTTCCGCTGAGCGCGATGTAGTTAAAAGAGGCAAGGAATCACCCGACAAATTTTTTCTATTTTTATTTATTCTAAATAACATCTGTGTCAATTTTTCTCCTACCTTTGCCAAAAATATTTTCCACCTCTCTTCAATATTCATGAAGTCAACTAGTCTTAATTTATTAACCACCATAGCTGCTGCTGCTCTGCTATCTTCCTGCACGGATAACACGGCAGTAGATCCAACGCCTACCCCAACCTACACCGTCCCCGCTACTTACGCCTTCAACAACGTCGATTTCAAAGAGTCCGCCTCGCGCATCAGTATGTGGCAGGGATTCCAGGCATACCTGGGCCGGGGAAATACCCACACTCTGAGCGCCGATACAGTCAATTACTTATGGAATAATACAAACAGCGCTTTCACAGCTGAAATGGCCGACAATATTCCCTACGCCGCGACTGACTTGAACAAGCTGAACTATAATCTTTCCAGTAAAGTCGCCGACGCCACGCTGTTCAAAGCGCTGGCCGATTCAATGGTGTACGTCAGCAAATTCAACAATCAGGCAGCCTCAAAAGGCATCCCCGGCAAAATCGGCAATCGCCTTTTTAATCGCAACGGTTTGGAATACAACCAGTTGGTAGCCAAAGGACTCATGGGCGGGCTTACCCTCAGCAATGTCGTTGCTATTTTGGACAAAATCCCAACCGATGACAACAAGACTGAAGTAGCCGGGAAAGGCACCGCCATGGAGCACAACTGGGATCTGGCCTTCGGTTACGTGGGCATTCCTATGGACTACGATACCGCGTACGACTATCGTTCGCAGCCCGTGAAGGCAGATCGTCCGCTGGCGTTGGGTGGTTATTTTGCCGAAAGAGCCAATTACATTCAAGCGGGTGGAAAAATATACGAGGCGTTCCGTAAGGGCCGTGCGGCTATTACCGCGAAAGACTACGAAACCCGTGATGCTGCCATCAGCACGATCAAGGAATTTCTTGAAAAAACCATTGCAGCGGCGGCATATTATTACGTGACCGCTCCCCAATCCACCACGGCCCTTGATTCCAAATTTCACGCTATTTCGGAAGGAGCGGGATTTGTGGCCGCGCTGAAGTACCGCCCGGCCAACAGCAAGATGACCGCGGCCAACTACCAGACGCTGGTATCGCTTCTCGACACCAGCTACTATTCTCTGGCCGAAGACGCCAGCAACACTAAGCTGAAGCAGGCGCAGACTATTCTGACCGAGGCATACGGAAAGCTTCAACCTTGATTTTTAGTTTTTCAAAACTACTCAGCCGAGTTCTGAAACCGGAGCCTGGCTGAGTGGTTCAAGGCAAAATCATTACCCTAATATCACAATGAAATCTTTTCGCGTCAATTCTGTCGTCCTTCTTCTTCTATCGAGCCTCGTATTCTACGGCTGTACCGAGGACGATGAAACGACCAATCCGGTCGCCACCAGCAACGATGCTTTCAAGACCGGAATGCTGACTAACTACGCAGACAACCTGATCATCCCGGCCTATGCCGATTTGAATACCAAACTAACGACGCTGGAAACGTCGGTCAACGGTTT
>NZ_JBGSXF010000746.1:0-3631 GCF_041751555.1 Persicitalea sp.
AGCAAATCTGAGGTTTATAATCGGTTAGCGTTAGGACAATACCTGCACGCACAATACGAGGCGATTCTAGAGAAAATTTCAGGCGCGGGTATCACCGTGGAGCAGTTCCCCAATTCTGAGGTAGTTGACATTGAGTATCACCCTAAGAAAGAAGAAGTCACGCTAAAAATCGCCGGTGGCACTACGCATACATTCAGCAAAGTCGTGGTAGCCACGGGTCACGTTTGGACCGAAAAAGACGATGTCGAGTCGGGCAACTACGCCTCGCCCTGGCCGATTCAAAAGATTTTGCCCGAAGAAGGTACTTTCCACAATTTCAAAATCGGCACGCTGGGTGCTTCGCTGAGCGCCTTCGATGTGGTGTCGTCCTTGTCGAGGAGGCACGGTAAATTTGAGACTGACAAAGACGGAAAAATGACTTTCCACCCCGCTGAGGGAGCGGAGGATTTTAGCATAGCCATGCACGCTGCCAACGGTTGGCTGCCGAACTTGCAATATGAGCAGGAAGAACCCATGCGCGAGATTTACCGCCACGTCAGCCGCGAAGAGATTTTCAATCTGCTGGATGGTGACGGCTACCTCCGCATCGAGACATTTTTTGACAAGGTATGCCGCCCGGCCCTGACCAGAGCTTTCAAAAAAGATAAGATGCCCGATCTGGTTGAAAAACTGGCGGATGAGACATTCACGCTCACCGGCTTCGTAGAAACCATGAGCAGGAAACACGAGTATGGGAATGCCTTCGAAGGCATGCGCTTCGAGATGGAGGAAGCAAAAGATTCTGTCGAACACAAGAAGCCGATTCACTGGAAGGAAGTGATGGACGACCTGATATATGCCCTGAATTTCCACGCCGAGCTGATGCCCGCCGAGGATCATCTGCTGTTCCATAAAGAAATAATGCCGTTTTTGATGAACGTCATTGCCGCCATGCCACTGCCTTCGGGCCATTTGCTCTTGGCCCTTTACGACGCCGGAAGGTTGGAAATCGTTTCGGGCTACGCTACTGTGGCCGAGAAACACAAAAAAGGTATCACGACCATCGAGGTAAAGGACGGCGAAGCCACCTATGCTATCGACTACAAAATGTTTATTCATTGTGGTGGACAAAAGCCCGTGGGCTTGAAAGAATATCCGTTCAAATCACTGGTAGAAAAAGGCGTGGTGCGTCGGGCGAGATCAAAATTCATCGACACCGAGAAAGCCGGGGACATCCTAAAAACGGACAAAAAAGAACTCGTATGTCCTGAGCAGGGCGACTATTACTATTACATCGGAGGTCTTGATATCGACGCTAGTTACCGAGTAATTGGCAAAGCCGGCGAGCCAAATGACTGTATCAACGACATCACTTTCACTCACACGACCGGCTTGCGCCCGTATTCGTACGGCTTACAGGCGTGCAGCGCCACGAGTCAGATTTTGGTAGAAGCCTGGATAAAATCGCTCGAGAGCGATGTCAAAATTTCCGGGGATATTGAGGAAGTTGCTAGGCTTTATGCGGAAACAGAAGAGTTATAACCTTGTCGGAATCCTGGAACGGGCTTTGGGGTTAACTATGTCCGTGGCTTACGATTCTGACTACGCAGATTCAGTGAAAGCTGGGTATGTCGATCTCGCTGAAGGACCTAAGCTTGGCTTGGTATTACCCGTAAATATCTTGTTCGGACATTTAGATAAAGCCAGATCCACTTGAATCGAAAAGAACCTATGTATTGTGAATCACGGCTGACTTTAGATAAATTGCCAGAATTAGTCCCCTTGCAAATATGGAGAATGAAAAAGTGCGGTTGAAGATTTTGTAGGAATTAGAAAAATTCGCTTCTATCGGATTGCAGGATATGAATGCGGTGAGGCTGATGGATCGTACCGATAGTAAATTTGTGCTACCCATCGGTCGACTGTCTGTATTGCTGGCCGGCACCAGTACCGATTATCGTGTATTAGAAATAGCGGGCAAGCGCTTGATGACCTACAAGACGCTCTACTACGATACCCCCGATCTTCAACTTTACCACAGGCATCATGCCGGTCACCTCAACCGCCACTAAATCCGTTTCCGCCACTATGTCGACTCTGGCGTAGCTTTCTTCGAGGTTAAATTCAAAACTAACAAGGGCCGGACTGTCAAGACGCGAATTGCTGGCTCGCCAGACGGATCGGGACAGTTGAATGCTAAAAGTCAGGCCTTTTTTCAGAAACATCTCTCATTAAACCCCGCTGAGTTACGACCTGTCCTCTGGGTCGATTACAGCCGTCTCACCCTTGTAAACCTGCGCTCGCGCGAACGGGTCACTATCGACCTCGAATTGACTTTCGCCAAGGGCAAGCGGCGCATCAAACACTCGCATCTGGTAATTGTCGAGATAAAGCAGCAGAAAGAAGACGTCTCCTCCTCTTTCGTATCCGCTATCCGACAGGAAAAACGGAAGATGGGCGGGATGAGCAAGTACTGTTTCGGAGTGGCCAGTATGCATAGTGATATTAAAAGCAACCGCTTCAAGCAACGGATGCGGCTGTTCGAAAAGCTAAAACCCCTGAATTCCCCTACCCCTATCCATTAACACCATGTCCGATTTCATTTCTCTGGATTTATTTATCCGGCTGATTATAAACCTGGTTTCCGTCTCACTACTGGTCAGGTTGATCTATTACCCCAACTACCGCCGTACCGATCTCTTCACGACGTATTTCGCCTTCAATCTGGTGATTTTCATGATTACTTTCCTGCTTCAGGAGGTGGATATGTCACTGGGAGCGGCTTTTGGTCTGTTCGCAGTCTTCTCGATGCTGCGCTACCGTACCGAGCAAGTTTCGATAAAGGACATGACCTACCTGTTCCTGGCCATCGCGCTCGGGCTACTGTCCGCTGTCAGCCAGAGCGGCTGGGAGGGGTTGTGTATCTTCAATTCCATTATCCTGGGTGTGACATCGATACTGGAGAGTAATTGGCTCATCCGCAGGGAAATGCGCAAAACGGTACTTTACGAAAACATTCATCTGATAGTGCCCGAAAAACGCGCCGAATTACTGGCCGATCTGAAGCAGCGCACCGGGATGAACATTCACCGCGTGGACATCGAAGGAATCGATTTCCTCAGGGACGCCACCCGGCTCACCGTGTACTATTATCCGTGAAGCGGTATTAGCTGTTAACCCTTTTTCGGTAGTTTATTTGCGTTCAGCTAGTTGCGCAGAGCTATTCAAATAGTCCCGTACGTTCTCAACACGTCTTGCCTCTAAATAAGTATAACAGAAAGCTGCTCCTCATGCACGATATGAAACTTTCCGCTTATTCCCTTCTCGCGTCATTATGACTTCGGGCCGTTTGTCTAAAACAGGCCAATTCGCTTTTTCGCCAATACGTAAGTGCTGTTTGAGCGACTACGTTCGATCCGTGCCAATGGTTTTGAAGTAAATGCGGTCATCGTGTAATATCGAAGTAGTAGGGCATACAGGAGTTGGGTAATCGAGCGTAACATCAACAGGAGATTCTATGAGATAGTTTTTTCACTCGACACCAAGTATTAAACCATGGTGTTGTCTTGATGGGGATTTCATTCCAAAGTTGGTCATAACGATATTTTTTGCCCGAGCGTGGAAAGATCGTAATAATTCTTCCCAGTTCACC
>NZ_JBGSXF010000747.1:0-25036 GCF_041751555.1 Persicitalea sp.
CGTCTGTGACGCGTCGCGTCATTTCAGAACAGCGAGGCAAATCCAGGTATAGTACATGGCTTCGTCCTGGAATACCTGCAGGAAATCGTGTTCTACCTTCGTGAAAAGCGGAGCGGGAGTAGGGTAGTTTTCTTGGGTCCAGGCGTCGCCGTTTCGCATCATGTCGCTCTTGAAAACGGGAGGGAACTCGTGGTAAGTAGTCAGCACCTCATTCAGATACGCGGCATCCTGGGCATTGGGTTTAATTCGATTTCGGCTTGGCCACATTACGATTTGCTTCAAACGGTACAGCAGGCTCCCGGCGTACAACCCGGGCTTAAAACCCGCATATTGAAATGCTTTCTTCAGCGAATAGCAGTCGCCAGTTTGCGCCGGGTAATTATCTTCAAAAATAAATTTCTTGAAACCCAACGCCTTGCCTTGTACGATGCGCTCGAAAGCATTCTGGTGATCGTCGAAAAACAGTACGGTGTTTTCCTTGTCTTCAATCATCGACCAGTCCAATTTGCTGAAATCCCGCTCGAAGTACTGCGCCCGATCAGAACGGTATTCCCTAAACTTCGGATTGACATCGATGCTATAAATCCGGGCTTCGGGCAGGGTCTGCTCGATCAACCAGGTTCCCAGCCCTTTCCACACTCCACTCTCGACGACCTGGGCGGGGTTGAGTTTTTTGAGCATGAACCAAGTCGCAAACAAGTGAGGCGTTTTCATGCCGCCTTCGTTACTGGCAATGGGTTTGTTTTTGTATAAAGCCAAAAACTCGGGAATGGAGGCGATAATCTCTTCCCGCGTCCAGTTCACTTTTCCTATTTCTCTGATTTCCTGCATATTTACAATTGGTAAATGCTATCCTTTTAGATTCCGTGCTTTATTCGGTTCTTTAATTTCACCCGCCAAGGCAGGCTGTAGAAACGTCGGAATGCTTCCACTACGGTAGGTTCAGGCTGCAAATCGGGGGGGAGGGACAAATTGCCCTCAACGAGTTCCTGACCGTAGGCTGCCGTTTTGAAGGTGAAATTTGTGCCGCTGCCATCGGTGCCAATATTTTTGATTTTGGATTTGGCTGGGTACAGCCCGTAAGCCTGGTGCTGTACTTGAGAATAGGTCCAGCGGATGGCCCAGGAGTCGATTTGACCCCGCTGTTGCTTGACCAACATCGGCCACAGGTCTTCGCCGCCGGCCTCCATCCGGTTTCGAAAGCCGGAGTCTGCCCTGATTTTTTCGAATCCCTCCACCTGCCAGTCTGCTTTCCGCCAGCGGTCGCGCCAAGTACCCCAGCCCCACGAGCTGGCGCGCGGCACCAGATAAACTTCCTCGCCGTAGGCAGCAGGCAGAGAAATCGGGGGCGTGTAGCCCGTCACCGAAAATATATCTGGCCGACCTTGATATACGGTCAGCACCGAATTCATATAATCCAGAAAATCGGTGGTGCACAGCATATCATCTTCCAGAACGATAACTTTTTCGTGGTTTTCGAGTAGTTCGCTCACTCCTTTAATCACCGACCGGGCTAGTCCTTGGTTGTGTTCGGCGACCTTGATTTTCGTGTGTCCAAAACCCTGAGTTCCGTCGAGCAGTGCTCTCACCTCCCGCACCAAAATCGCATCCGCTTCATCCTTCGGGCCATCTGCGAAAACAACCAACTCACTTTGCGAGGCTAGCGGGTTGCGCCGCAGGGCTTCCAGCGTCTCTTGTAGGTGTAACGGGCGATTGTAGCAGAAAAGGGCGATCGGGGCGAGCTGGGTAGTTATCATTTCGTACTGTGGCAAATTCGATACTGCTCTTCGTGCCAAATATAAGCGTAAAATGCGGGTGTAAAACGCCGTCCGCCCGCAAAAGATGGCCTGCGTTGGAATAGGTTTCGTACTTTTGTGCAAAAAACGAGCCTGCTTTTTGAAAATTCTCAGTATTGTAGGTGCCAGGCCCAACTTTATGAAAGTGGCACCGTTGCACCGCGCCTTTACCCACGAAGGCATCGTATCCAAAATCGTCCATACGGGTCAGCACTACGACGCAAAAATGTCTGACGTGTTTTTTAGGCAACTGCAACTTCCCCAGCCAGATTACTTCCTGGGCGTTGGCGGCGGCACTCACAGCCAGCAAACTGCCCGGATCATGCTGGAATTTGAGCCGATCATGCAAACCGAAAGGCCGGATGTGGTGCTGGTCGTAGGCGATGTGAACTCTACCATCGCCTGCGCCTTAGTGGCCGTGAAGGAACAGGTGCCGCTGGTGCACGTAGAAGCCGGACTTCGTAGCGGCGACCGCCGAATGCCCGAAGAGATCAACCGCATCCTGACCGACCGTATTTCTGACCATTTGTTTGTCACTGAGCAGTCCGGGTTGGATCACCTTGAAGAAGAGGGGACGCCAAGAGACAAAGTCCACTTTGTGGGCAATGTGATGATCGACTCGCTGGTGGATTATCGAAGGAAAGCCAACGAACTGGATGTCCTGGGAAAGTGGAAGCTGCACCCGAAACAATACGTGCTGATGACCATGCACCGCCCCGGCAACGTGGATACGGTGGAGGGCTTGCGGGCCGTACTCGGTGTGGTCAAAAATACTGCTGCCCGGTTATCCGTACTGTTTCCGGTTCATCCGCGCACTCGGAGTAACCTGCAAAAGTTTGGGTTGCTGGAAGAATTGGAAACGATCGAAAACGTGACGCTCGCCGAACCGCAAGGTTATTTGGAATTTCTGAACCTAATGGAAAATGCCGCGCTTGTGGTTACTGATTCAGGCGGGATTCAGGAGGAAACTACCTATCTGCGGGTACCTTGTCTCACATTCCGACCCAGTACCGAGCGTCCCGTGACGGTGGAGTTGGGTACTAACTACCTACTTAGCGATCTTGATCCGGCATCGGCCGATGATATGGTTGGAAAAATCCTCGGCGGGCAGGGCAAACAAGGCACCATCCCGCCCCTATGGGACGGCCGGGCCGCCGAACGCATTGCGAAGATTTTAATTGAAAAATACAGGAAGGGAGTGATGAATTATGACGGGGTCGCCAGGCGATCATGAAAATTTTCAACTCCATGTACAAGTATGGCTATCCGCGTCGCGGCACTCTCAACTCTCAACTTTCAACTCTCCACTAAATAATTGGGAATAGTCGTCCGTCAGAGTCTTAAGGCGAGTTTGGGGTCTTACATCGGGGTGGGCATAGGCATTGTCAACCAGATGTACGTGGCCACCAAATTTCTGTCGGTGGAGCAGTTGGCGCTGTCGCGGCTCTTATTCGAGAATAGCCTTATGTTCGCGGCCTTTGCCCACCTGGGCACTCCTTTCATCGCCGATAAATTCTTCAGCCTTTTCCGCGACGATGAAGAGAAGCACAATGGTATTCTGCCTTTTCTGCTGCTACTCCCCTTCATTGGTGCTCTGTTATTTAGCCTGATTTATTTGGCCTGCGCCGACGCCATCCGCGCCTACTACATCGAGCAGTCGCCCCTGATTCTGCGTTATTACCTGTTGGTGATTCCGCTCACTGCCTTTTGGATCTACATTTCGGTTCTGGACGCATATTGCCGCAACAATTCCCGTATCGCCATCCCAAACTTTATCCGTGAGGTGTACCTGCGCCTGGCCAACCTGGCACTCATCCTCATTTTTGGCTTTGGCTGGATCAGTTTCGACTGGCTCCTGTATCTCATGGTGGCCTCTTACGCACTGGCCGTAGTGATTCTGTTTGTGTACATCCGTCATTTGGGCAAATGGTACTGGCGAATGCCCAATCGCAGCATCCTGACTAACCCCCTGCTGTGGCAGATCCTGGGTTACGGGGGCTTCACCCTGCTGGGCGGCATCGGGGTCAATATCATGCTGTTTATCGACCGTTCCATGCTGGCGGGGGAGCGCGGGTTACTTAGCGCGGGCATATTCATCATTGCCACCTACATTGCGGGTGTCATCGAGATTCCCCGTAAGGCCATTGCCCAAATATCCATTCCCCTCATTTCGAGTTCGCTTCAGAACAACGACCTCGAACATGTCCAGACCATGAATCGCAAGTCGGCCCTCAACCAATTGATCGCCGGAGGCTTGTTTTTTCTGCTGATCTGGGTCGGTATCGACGAGATTTTCTACCTTATTCCCAAGGGCGAAACCTACGGTGAAGGCAAGTTCGTGGTACTGTTCATCGCGCTGGTGAAGGTTTTCGACATCGCTACGGGCCTCAACTCCGAAATTATCTTGTATTCGAAGTACTTCCGGGTCGCCACGCTGCTTATCATCGGCTCGGCTATCCTGGGCTTCTCGCTGAACCTGTGGCTGATTCCGCTCTACGGGTTCACCGGCGCCGCCATCGCCACGGCCATTACCACGCTGGCTTACTCCCTCTCCCGCATGACGTTCGTGTACTGGAAATTCGGAGTGTTGCCCTTTTCCTGGAAGACGCTTCAGGTCGCGGTGATCCTGCTGCTACTGTACGCCCTGACCTTCCTGCTGCCTGATTACCCAAAAACCGTCGCTTCGGCCATGATTGTACTGGTGTTGCAATCGGCTTTGCTGACGGGGATTTTTGCCGTACTTGTCGTTTGGTTGCGCATCTCAGAAGACATCAACGGATTGGTAGCGGGTGTCTGGGAACGCGTGAAAGGTGGCCGTGGGCAGCGGGATTGAAGACTATTTTTTGCAGACAAACTACAATGGCCGAGTGGTCAACCTCTACGAATGATCCAGACAGTCAAAAAAACGATTTGGCGCGGCCTCAATCAGCTTGGATTGGGGGGTAGCGTGCAAATGCACATGGAAGGAGCCTTGAAAAAGTACGGTTGGTTCCAGAGCTACCACTCGAAGCGCTCCGTCGATGCCAAAGGCAATCCGCTGCCCTGGTACACCTACCCGTTCATTTTTTTTCTGGGGCCGAGGCTTAAGCCGAATTTTGAGGTCTTCGAATACGGCTCAGGCAATTCCACGCAATGGTACGCGGGCCGGGTAAAGCAGATCACCGCCGTGGAACACGAGGAAGCGTGGGTAGAAATCGTCAGGCCGGGTCTTCCTGCCAACGCGGATGTGCTGTTCAGAGAACTGGGCAAAGCATATATTGAAGCTGTGAGCGAAAGCGGAAAGGAGTACCACATCGTGGTGGTGGATGGCCGGGAGCGGGTAGAATGCGCGCTTTACGCTCAAAAGTACCTGACAGAGGACGGGGTGCTAATCCTGGATAACTCGGAGCGGGATCACTACCAGCCAGCCAAGGATTTTATGGAAAATCTAGGTTTCAGGCGGCTCGACTTCTACGGAATGGGGCCCATCGTGAGCTACGAATTCTGCTCGACCGTGTTCTACCGGCCCGGCAACTGCCTGGGAATTTGAGCCTGGTTTTCGTTAAAACGACTCCCGCCCGAGCCGAATTTTTCTCCCCGATTCAAGCCGTTTTGCAACGAAGCTCATGTCACGGATATAAATGGTGTTCTGAGCGCCAGTTCCAGTGATCGGTTCCAATTTTCTTTCTTTAGGCAGGTACTGGCAGGGCTGGAATCCCAGTCCGAGTAGTTTGTCGTGTAGGTAGTTCTGCCCAAATTCGTACTGATCGGTCAGGCCGTTGGTTTCTATCAGAATGGCCTTCAACTTGGGGTTCTCCAAAACTTGCGTCGCTCCGTTGACGACGTTCACTTCGTAGCCCTCGACGTCGATCTTTAAAACGTTTGCTGCTTTTCCTTCCAGCAGATTGTCGAGCGAATCGACCGGAACGTCGATCGTACTTCCCGAAAAGTTTTCCTCATAAATGACGTGATTGATCGCATCCAGGGAATTAGAGAACGTAATCGTGTCTGCCCTGTCCCCAACCCCGCAGTTGACCAACTCTACTTTCGTTTGCAACGAATTGTAGTTTACATTCCTCGCCAGGCTGGCAAAAGTGGAGGGGATGGGCTCATAAGAAATGGATCTGGCACCCGCCACGCCGGAAGCGAGCACAGTATATACCCCGATATTGGCCCCCACATCCACAAAGGTGTCATCTTCCCGCAGAAAATGCATGATGAACAGCATTTCGCTGGTATCGTACAAGCCCGTATATATTTGTATTTCGGCGCTGGACATGCCCTTTTCCACCACCAGGAAAGTACCTTCGACGAAGGGGTAGATCATCGGATGCTGGTGAATTCTGATGGCAACGCCCCGTTTGAGGAAGTTGACCAAAGCGGCCAGTTTTCTGTTTTTATTGAGCGGATGATTCAGGATTGTACGGATAGTTTTTAGCTTCATATCAACTAGGGGGAGTTTTTTTATAGAAACAAGTGGGTCAAATGCAGCTAACAAATAGCGGTCACCGTACCCGAACTTATCAGTTTTTTCTCAGAAAATATTTCAAACACATCTCCCTTAATCAAAACTTCACAATCCGTCTTACTATTCGGAAAAGACAAAGTTAAAGAATTAGCAGACTGCGACAGAACAAATACAGAATTGGCTGTCCACTTTACAATATATTTGGGATCGATCGAGGCAGGAAAGGTTGTTTTATTCAAAAATCTTCTGATACGTCAGTTTCGCAGAAGGATGGCCGCCCAAGTTCTCCTTAAAGCAAATCAGTGACGCCTTTTCGTTGCCCAGGTGGTCTAGTGACACGCCGAGATCGATGAGTTCTACACCCTCGTTTTGGGCGTATTCGTACAAAGCTTTATTCAGCAACACGGTTGGACTGAAAGCGCGGTAGTCGAGGTTATCGGCAGGACAGAAGTTGTACAGAATGCGCTGATTCACCCGGATGGCGACGGTGAGGCTGATGATTTCTTCGCCGTCTTTTACAACAAAAACCTTAGCCTTGTCGGGTAGTTGAGCGAGTAATGATTGGAGTTGCTCAAGATCCAATGATAGGGCATAGCCTTGTCGCTTTCGGCTCTCTGCCAAAAATGAAAAGACTTTTGACGGATCAGGGTTATCCCATTTTTCCGCTTCGAAGCCCGCCCGTTGGCACTTGCGCAGGCGCTTTCGCTCAGAAGGGTGAATTCGGTCGATGAATGGAGTATCATCAACCGGAATGTGATGATTGATCAGCGAATTAACTACCGAGTACCCCTGGTCTTCGTACACTTTTTCCTGTACTGCAAAACCCTTTGAATCATAGCTGGCCGGAGGAAGCCTGACTGTCATCTTCGAGAGTTGTTGTGTGCGGCAGTAGTCCTCGATGGTCGAAATCAAATAACACAGTACTTCATGCGGTACTTCCTCCGCGAATTCTAAACCACCAAAGGGAGCGTGGGGGAGCGAAACGGCTTCTTCGTCGTCGTGGTCGGCACGGAGGAGAGCGACGGTTTGCTTTGTATGGACGCGTCGGAGTTCCATCGAGAAGGGATGGCTATGCCGTTGAGTAGCAAGGTGCTGAGTAGTGTTGTAGAGATAAAGTGCAAAGCCCGAAGCATCATCCATGGTACTTGCTGTCGCAATCCTGATCTCGTATGCCTCATGGGGACTGAGCCACTGGTTTCCTGGCTCATTTTTGTGCTCGTCGCTCATCGCCCAAATTACGCTAAATATTGGCTGAGTTTAACGCTGATTGTATTGGCTGGCTACGGATTTGTGATTTGTTGAGACACGCATTATAAGTATTTTTTTTAGTATAAAATTCTGACTTAGAGAATATTATATATGTTTTTTCTAAGAAATTTTTTCTTAGAAAAAACAAAATCGAAAAATGGCACGGTCTTCGCGGTAACTCTAATCGAATGTAAATACTGCACCCATGAAAATCGTTTATCAAGGCCCAGGAGCGTCGAAGCTCCGTCGGAGTTTCGACGCCCCAAACTTACTCTTCTGGCTGTTTTTCCTCGCCTTCTCCCCGGCAGCAATAGCCCAGCTCAGCGGCAACGTGTACCGCGACTTTAACGGCGACGGTACCCAACAGACCTCTTTCCCGACCGAGCCGGGTGTAAGTGGCATTCAGGTTCGCGCTTACCTCACTGGCTCCACCACTCCACTAACCACCAACACCGACTCGCTAGGTAGCTTCAGCTTTGAGATTGCCAGTGGCAAGAAAGTACGGGTGGAGTTCAGTAATCTGCCTTATGAATCTTATGAAAGTACCCCTGGCCAGGGAAATGGCAGTGCCGTACAATTCGTTACTACCCCCGTTTCTGCTGTGAATTTGGGAATAATCGACCCTTTGTCGTATTGCAGCAACATCACGCCCAATCTGGTGGCTTCCTGCTTCGTGATGGGCGACCCGTTGGCCGAAGGCACCAATTCGGGTTCGCTGGCTTCTATTGTGCATCTTCCATACAGTGCATCGGGGCAGGGTGCTGCTCCCAATCCACTGGCTACCAGTGCCATGACGGGCACGGTATGGGGAGGGGCGTATCGACGACAGGACAAAGCACTATTCTTCTCCGCCTTTCTCAAGCGACATAGCGGACTGGGTTCCCTGGGTTTGGGAGGAGTCTACCGATCCGATCTTTTGGGGGAATCGCCCGAAACGATCCCTTACCTCGATCTTGCCAAATTTGTCAGGCTTAGCAGCCCCGCTGATAGCATTCTGATCGCCAACCGCGTACTTCCCGCCGACTTCAAGGTGCCCAGTCTCGATTCTATGGCCTTTGGAATGGTGGGCAAGGTAGGAATAGGTGGGATAGCACTCACTCCGGATGAGAATTCTCTCTGGGTGGTCAATTTGTTCCAAAAAACACTGGTGCGTATTCCCCTTACCAAACCCGCCGGACAGTTGGTAGCATCCGACATTAATTCCTATACGCTACCCAATCCCGGTTGTGTGGCTGGACAGTCCCGGCCCTGGGCGCTGGAATATCACGAAGGCTCACTATACGTGGGTATGACTTGCGACGCTGGCGCTATTGGCGGTACCCGCGACAATCTGAGGGCCTACGTATATCGTTATGATTTGAAAACCAGTCAGTTTATCAATTCACCTATCATCAGCGAAGCCCTGAACTACCGTAAGGGTTGGGTACATGCCGGAGTGCCACAGAGTGAATACTGGGAACCCTGGACCGATACATTCGGCGACCTGACCACTTCACTGCTCAATACCGAAGGAGGCATTCCTACCTACCGCGCTTCGCGTCCGCAACCGATCCTTTCCGACATCGAATTTGACACCGATGGCTCGCTGATAATAGGTTTGATGGATCGCACGGGCCATCAAACCAGCCGTAATCAGTTCAGTATTCCTTCCAGCGCCGCCCGTTACAGCGGCTACATTGGCGGCGATATCCTGCGCGCCCAGGTTTATGCCAACGGAACTTACAAATTAGAGAAGAACGGTAAGTCGGGCCAGCGCAGCGGTACTGGCGCAGACAATAACCAGGGACCTGGTGGCGGTGAGTTTTACGGAGATGATTTGTACAAAGACGCCTTTACGGGCGAAGTCATTCAGCAGGAAACATTCATGGGGTCCATGGTGGTGGTGCCAGGCAATGACGAAGTAGTCGCTGCCGTGATCGAGCCGTTCACCGTTTGGACGGGTGGCATGGCTTGGTACAGCAACCTAAGCGGTAATCGGATGAAGGCATTCGAGATTTACAATGGTGAAAACAATGAGCAGTATTTGGGCAAAGCCAATGGGCTGGGCAGCATCCGTGCGCTCTGCGAAGCGGCTCCCATCCTGATCGGTAACCGCCTGTGGGTCGATGCTAACAAAAACGGCATTCAGGATCCCGACGAAGTCCCGCTGGCGGGTGCCTCGGTAGGGCTGTATGATGCCAAAGGAAAGCTTGTGAGCCAAATTGCCAGCGAAGAGGATGGTACCTATCTGTTTGGGGGGGGCACGGTAAAGCCCAATTCTACCTATTATATCGCGTTGGGTGCTTCCAGTGACTCACCACAATTTGATAAACCTCAGAAAGTTCTTTCGGTTGAAAATAAAGCCTACCGTCTGGTTTCTACCTCGCAGACCGCCACTCAAAAAACTACCGAATCCCAGATCGGTAACCGTGCTCAGATCGCTGGTGCCGACATGCCCGCCAACTTACAGGGTTTTCCGGCCATGATGGTAAAAACCGGAGCCCCCGGCCAGAGTCAGTTGAATTTCGATGCCGCCTTTGAAGACTGCTGGGTAGATGCGGGCCGCGACACGACAGTTTGCGCGGGTGTCGATTCTCTGAAACTACCCATTGCGACGACAGGACAAACCTGGACAGCAGCTGCAGGCAACCCCTCACCCGCAACGGTCAATCAGTCAGGTCAGGTGAAAGGCCTGGCCAATGCAGGAATTTATCGCTTCATCATGACGCAAAGCCAAGCCTGTATTGATACCGTGTCAGTTACGGTGAAGCCCGCACTCAAGGTGCAGGCTATCATCGAGCGTGTGACCTGCACCGACCTGAACGCCAACAGTGATGGGCGCATCGACATAACTGGTTTCAAATCGGACGAGAAATTCAATGTTCAGGTAGGAACAGCTGGTTTTCTCTTCGATACGCCCCAGGCAATTCCCTCGAATGGTTCTATAATAAATGATTTGAGCAATCCCACGGCAGCCAGCCAATCCTACCTGGTACGCATTTACAATGACTCGGGGTGCACGCAGGATGTCCGGTTGACGATGATGCAGCGCGACTGTCAATGTGGCGATTTCAAAGCCCTGTGCATACCAGTAAATGTGCGGCGGATTAAGTTGCAGTAGTTTTGTTTCGAGTTCATTCCTGTTCAATAAGGTCAGGTATTGATTTTGCCAATTCATGCGCCGCTAACTGATTTCCCCGAATGTTCCAGTGGGAATCATTGGGCTTATATAGGGCAGTGTCGCTCGGGAAAGAGGCAAACGCGGGGAACAAGTCGATGACCGGAATACCTTCCATAATCAATTCCCGGGTTACCCATCGGTTGGGTTGTAAATTATCCCACTTGTCAGCCGAAATTTTAGCGTTAGTCATTATCTGCTGCCGTAATGCCTGGTTGATTTGCATCTCATCGGGGACGAGGGTCACGACCAATTTGGTTCCTGCGCGATCGCACAGGCTTTTGATCTGTTTCATATAAATGAGCGCATCCTCGGTATTTCGCTGGCATTCAGGATTGTTCTTTTGAAAAATATAGCTGCGTTCAGTCTCAATATCCAGGTATTGCGAGGATTTGAAAGCGTGACAGGTGTCGCAATAAGCGGAACCCTCTCCGTAGCTGGTGAACATATTGTTTTGGCTCAGGCCGGTCGACGCTTTATAAAGATAGTAAAGTGCAGACGTAAGGTAAGAGTAGGTGTAAACCCTTCTTTTCAGCGAGTGGCGGGAGCTTTCCCGGATATCGTTCCCGACGAAAAAGGACAATAGCACCATATCGGGCTCGAGGTCTAAGGCTTCATCTGTAATTAAAGAAAGATACTGGGGTGGCCCTGTGCTGGATATTCCCATATTGATAAGCTCCACGGGAGGAAGGGATGAAACCGTATTGAGAGTATCTTCCAGCAGAGTCAGGAAATTGTAAGGGTAGGGTGGTACCCCGAAAGTGAATGAGTCCCCAATCCCCACGATTCGATAGGCTCCCTCCCCCTTTTTTTTATTATACTCCACGTCCTTGAATCCTTTGGAGTTCAGCTTGTATCCGTAACTGTCCGAGTTAGGTTTACCCCGGTATTGATTGTAGTCTTCCCGATGAAATATGGAGGTGGGATGAATGTAGTTGAATAGCCGAAGCCCTAATTCAATAATTATTAAATTGAAAATCAGAAAGATAGCTGTAAATAGAATTTTTTTATGCATGATAGAGGGGGATAGATGAAATGCAAAAATAATAAGATTTATTATAACGTAATAAAGATTTTAGGTGCACTGAACTTTTCTATGTTTAGTGCGAAAACTATTGAGGTGAATCCAAAGGGATTAATTTATAGACATACACGCGCTGGAAGGTGCACCTTGTTTGTCTAATGACCGATTTTGTATTCTCTAAAATTGATTTTGACTAGCAGCCCAACGGTAAGTTGAGCACGCCTCTTTTTGCACTATATTTAGGTTACGGTCGCAGCTCAACGTTTGATGTTAATGTAGATATGCCTAGTTTTGCCCCCGATTTGGCTCACCGAGTTCCAAATCAACCAACCAGATTGTCAAATTGACGGATCAACAACTCAATACCTTATAGGTGAAAATATTAGGAATTTCGGCCTTCTACCACGATTCGGCAGCGGCTTTGATAGATGATGGCGTGATCGTAGCCGCCGCGCAGGAGGAACGCTTCACCCGAAAAAAGCATGATCCTGGCTTCCCATCCAATGCCGTGCAGTTCTGCCTCGAGTACGGCGGCGTGACGCTCAACGAACTGGACGCGATAGTTTTTTACGACAAGCCACTACTGAAATTTGAGCGACTGTTGGAAACCTATTACGCCTTTGCGCCCAAGGGCATTCGCTCCTTCATTACGGCTATGCCCGTGTGGATCAAGGAAAAGATGTTTCTGAAACGCCTTATTAAGGAAGAGCTTGTAAAGTTGGGGTACGACAAGAAGAAGCCCGTCAAGATGCTTTTCCCTGAGCACCACCTGTCTCACGCTGCTTCTGCCTTTTATCCTTCTCCTTACGAAAAAGCCGCCATCCTGACCATCGATGGGGTGGGGGAGTGGGCTACCGCTTCGATTTGTCTGGGCGAGGGCAAGGATATTACTATTCTCAAGGAACTCCGCTTTCCGCATTCGCTAGGGCTTTTGTACTCCGCCTTTACGTATTTTCTGGGCTTTCGAGTAAACTCGGGCGAGTATAAATTGATGGGCTTAGCCCCTTACGGCAACCCTACTTCGCCGGAAGTGGAACGTTACGTGGATATCATCCTAAAAGAATTGATTGAGCTGAAAGAGGATGGCTCCGTGTGGCTCAACCAAAAGTACTTCGACTACGCCACGGGACTAAAAATGGTAGATGAACCCGCTTGGGAGCGACTTTTTGGTTTCAAGAAGCGCAACCCCGAAGACTCACTGGAAGCTGAACACTGCAACCTTGGCCTGGCCATTCAGCGCGTGACCGAGGAGGCTGTGATCAAAATGGGCCGCGAAGCCCAACGCCTTACCGGGGCCGACTACCTCTGCATGGCGGGGGGCGTTGCCCTCAACTGCGTGTCTAACGGGAAGATTCAAAAGGCAGGCATTTTCAAGGATGTTTTCATCCAACCTGCCGCCGGCGACGCGGGCGGGGCTTTAGGCGCAGCGCAGGCTGCTTACCATATTTTCTTTGGTCAGGAACGAAATATCACTTGGAAAGACGACAACATGCGCGGCTCCTACCTCGGCCCGACCTTTTCGGATTTGGATGTTGAGCTGACCGCTAAAAAGTACAAAGCAACTTACACCCATTTTGAAGATTTCAAAGAATTGAGCAATGAGGCGGCAAAACTCCTTGCCGATGGCAATGTAGTTGGCTGGGTGCAGGGCCGAATGGAATTTGGCCCACGCGCACTGGGTGGCCGCAGTATCCTGGGGGACCCGCGCAATTCCGAGATGCAGAAGAAGTTGAATCTGAAAATTAAGTACCGCGAATCGTTTCGCCCCTTCGCCCCTTCGGTGCTGGCTGAAAACTGCGCCGAGTACTTCGAATACGATGGTATTTCTCCTTATATGTTATTGGTGCATCCTGTGGCCGAGGAACGTCGCAACCCGCTTCCGGCGGGCTATGACTCGATGGATTTGCGTAATAAGCTGTACTTTGAACGGTCGGATTTGCCTTCGATCACGCACATCGACTACTCGGCCCGGATTCAGACGGTGCACAAGGAAACCAATCCGCGTTACTGGGAACTCATCAATGCTTTCAAAGAATTGACGGGTTATGCCGTAATCGTGAACACAAGTTTCAACGTGCGCGGCGAACCGATCGTCTCCACGCCCAACGACTCCTATCGCTGCTTCATGCGTACCGAAATGGACTACCTTGTCGTTGGCAACTACCTGTTCGACAAGCGCCAACAACCCGAATGGCAGGAGAAGGACAATTGGCAAGAGGAGTTTGTGTTAGATTAATTTGGAATTAATGAATGTCGGAATCAAGGAATAGTTTTTATTCCGACAATCACTAATTTCGTAATTCCCAATTGATTTCCATGTCAAAAGCCCTCACCAGCTTCATCCGTCTCGCCTTACTTGGGGTGCTGTTCGTGTTTCTTTTCTATCCCGATAAGTTTCACGTCACGTTTGGCTATCCGGGGTTTCCGCAGAGCGATAGTTTCTACATTCGGTTGAACAAGACGATGTTTTGGCTACTGTTTGTGATCGAGATTCTGCGGATATTTTATTACGGGGTAGTCAAGACAAAGGCCAAGGGGATAATGGCTAACATCTTGACCCTGGTAGTTCCGCTGGTAGTTGTGCTGGTGTTTCTGGAAATAATCTTTATGTACATCCCCCAAAGCCACGAGGGGGTACTTTCTAAAGCCTCCCAAATCTGGTGGGAAAAGTACTGGCACCCCGTCAACGCGCAGGGCTACCGTGACAAAGAGATTGAGAAAGGAAGCAATAAAACGAAGGTACTGGTCATCGGCGATTCCTTTGCCGCCGGACACGGCTTGGAAAGTTTGGACGAGCGATTTTCCGATCAGTTGGAGAGCAAATTGGGCAAAGACAAGTACGTAGTTTATAACCTGGGCGTGTCGGGTTCCGACACCCGCGACGAAGCAAAACGCTTGATGGAGTTTCCGGTAAAACCTGATGTGATCGTGTTGCAGTACTTTCCCAACGACATTGAGAAAGCTGCCCGCGAAAACGGCCAAACGCTCACCGGAGCCGAACCGTACAACGACCTGCATGGATCATGGGCCACAGTGGTGAAGCGATTTTATTTGCCTAATTTTGTCTATTGGCAATTGCCCCACGCCTCGTTCAGTACTTTTGAGGATTTTGTCCAGAAATCGTATACTGACTCAACGGTACTGAACGCACACTTTCGGGACTTGAGCCAAATGCTGGCTTACCGCGACAGCACCAACGCTAAAATGTACGCCGTATTTGTGCCTTTCCTGTTCCAATTGGACAAAAGCGCAAAGTACACCCGACCGGTAGAGGATTATTTGAAGGTACACGGTGTAAGAGTGATCACGCTTACCGACGGTATAAAAAAAATAGCTGACAAAGATCGCGTCGTGGGAAAAAACGACGGCCACGCCGGCCCGGCAGTAAACGCCCTGATGGCGAACCGGGTACATGGAATGATGGAGCAAGCGACAAAACAATAAGGTGGCAAAAACTTACATTGTCGGGCGGCTCTATCGGCAGCGAATTAACATCCTCAGAGGGGAGGTAGAAAGTACAAAAAAACAAGTACAGTATTAATTCAACAATTACACATTAAGGTGGCGCAACGCCAAAAAGATTCAACAGATAAACACAAATAACAATGGATTTCTTAAACGACCTGTTTTCCTTCATGAAGGAGCGTAAAAAGTGGTGGCTGGCACCAGTGATCATTGTGCTTCTCCTCATCGGAGTCTTGATCGTCATCGGTGGTGGCTCAGCCGTAGCTCCGTTCATTTATACTTTGTTCTAAATCGATCATAGAATGAGTGAATGATAGAATACCAGACAATGTATTCTATCATTCACTCATTCTATGATTCAAAATTAAAAAATTGGAAAACAAAATCTCCGAAGCCGACAGGGCCAAAGCGCAGCTCGTCATCGTGACTGGACTGCTCGTAATTTATTTCATTTTCAAATCCAGGTACCCGTGGATGCTTTACGCAGCGGCGACTGTGGGCGTGCTGTGCATCGCCATCCCCATTGTGGGTGAGTGGATCGTAAAAGGCTGGTTCAAGATTGCCGAAATTCTGGGCGCGATCAACGGGCGAATTCTGCTCTCGATCGTCTTCTTCTTGATCTTGTCGCCTATCGCGTTTTTATCGCGGATGGGCAGGAAAAACCCGCTTTCGCTGAAGAGCGAAAACAAGGAGTCAGCCTTTACAGAGCGCAATCATTTGTATACGCCAAAAGATCTGGATCAGGTCTGGTAGGCAAACTACTTCTTTTTACTGGTGTTGAATTCGTAGAGTAGCTTCACTTGCAGTCCTACATCAGTACGGTCGTCGAGGAAGATGAAGGTCTTAAAGCGCGTATTCAGGAACGAACTTACCTGTAGCACAATAGGACTCCACCGTTTCTCCAAACCAACGAGCGCGTTCACATTATTAATCGCCGGAAACACGATGTTGCGCTCCTTGGTTTCCTGTCCATAATCCCGCGAAGGCCGTTTGAAATCGAAGGATAGAGTCTGCTTAGCCCTCAAATTGAGGTTGGTACCCGCGCCCACAAAATAGGAAAAGTCTTTGCCGATCTCATTTCGATAGGTCAGGTTGAGCGGAATCCTAATCAATTTGGTACTGGTACTAATGTTGAAAATATCGAAACTAGGGGGTAGTTTTCCGGCGTGATCTTTCCGAAAATCCGAGCGCATTTTTTTCTTGAAGATTAGCTCGTCAAAAAACTTCTGGTCTTCCAGTTTTTGCCAACTCAATCCCGCTTGTACCGACCAATGCTCACCTAGTAGTGCTTCATTCCATAAAGAAAAAGCTCTGGTTCGGCCCTCCCATTGTTGACCCGCACCAACCCGGAAAGGTAGGTTGAGGCCGAATTTGGGCAATAGACTTTCCTCTTTCGTAGTCTTCTCAGTTTTTTCCGTCGAAACTACCTCGGGTAAGGCAGAATTACTTTTTTCTACATTTTCCAACTTCGCTACCATCGGAACGTCCAATTTACGGATTGCTTTGGGCACTCGGTTTGTCAAAAGACGGTACTTTGTTCTACTTGTCTCAGGCAGCGTCGGTGTAGGTAAGGGCTGAATATTGTCCAGAACCAGGCGGCGATCCAGTGTCTGGTTGTTGGTAGGTGCCGGCATAGCGGTTGGCGAGGCATCGCCCGGTGCTGTCTCGATTGAAATTGGCTGGCGGCTCTTCAAAGGCTGTACTGTGGTATTTCCTCCTATAAAATCTTCTTCCTTCCTGGATTGATCAGCATTTATAGCGAGTTCTCGGGGCAGACGTTCTGTTGAGTCTTGCCGGACGCTACTGCTCGCCGCCAAATCCTTCGATTTCTCGACGTTTCGCTCATCGGAATCTTTCCCTAAATCCAAAGCAGCATTTTCAGATGACTCGATTAAATCTGGCCGTGTAGCGGTACTTTCATGGACGATAGGATCCCGGTAAACTACGCGGGATTCAATTACATATACCGTGTCGGGATATGAAGCGGACATTTCACCTGTTTTGACTTCACCCTCATCACCAGCCGATGCCTCCCCCCTCGCCACAACCTGCTCCCGGAGCGCATGCATTTCGCGCAGCAGCGCATCATTCTGCCGCGACTGGCTCACGTACAGTATGGCCACCGTAGCGGTAGTAAGCACCGCCACCGCGTAGCCGAGCCAATGTCCGTAAGTTTGCCAGAAAGAAGGCGCAGCGTGTTGCTGAAAGGATTGAAACTTGTTCCAATCCTGCTCTTGAAAGTCGGGTTTCAGGCTTTCGAGTTTCCGGCGTAAAATTTCTTCAAATCGATTAGTTTTCATTTTGTTTGTATGACTTCATCTCCCAGTCTGTCGGAAAAAGGTCGGGATAATACTGCTTAACAAGGTGTTGTAGCCGAGCGCGGGCGCGGGCATAATGTGAGCGCACCGTGGCTTCATTGATGACGAGAATCTCCGAAATCTCGCGGTGGCCGTAACCGTCCACCGCGTACATCAGAAACACATTTCGGTAGTCGGGCCTCAGTCTTTGTACCAGTTCCAAAATCTCGTCCGCCGTAATGTTTTCTAATATGTTATCGTCGAAACGCGCGACGGGGGCATCTTCCAATGCGACGGTATCGCGCTGTTTCTTGTTGAGCTTGCGGTAGTGGCTGATGGCCGTATTGACCACCACTGTGCGCAGCCAAGGCTTGAACGGTTGTTTGTCGTCGTACTTCGACAAGTTCTGGAATACTTTCAAAAATGCTTCGTTCAATACGTCCTCCGATTCTTCCGGCGAAGACGAATATCGCAGACAAATGCTCTTGACGTAGCCAAAGAACTGCTGGAACAGCAGCCGTTGCGCCTGGGCGTTCCCCTTCCCGCAGGCTTTCAGCACGCTCGCGAGGTCGTCCTCGAGGAAAGGGTTTTTTTTTCTGAATAGCAAATTGCTTGTAATAGGGAGGACACTTTCAACTAATAGTAAGTACGCTCCTGCATCAGGATTTGTGGCAATAGTGAAATATTAATTTCTAAAAAAAATATTTTTAGGTCGTTGCCACAAATTCTGATGCAGGGGCGTACTGTTTTGTGAAGCCGGATTCACAATCGAAATTATCTATCCTTTAAACAAAACAAACCACTTAATATGAGAATCGTGAAAATCAAAATGTTTTTAATCGCCGCTTTCGCGGGAGCCGTTATGATGAGCTGCCAGAAAGACAACCTGGATCCCAGCAGCAGCGCTGACTTCAACGACGTTGTTCTGTCGGCAGCCCGCTACTCGGTCGCGGAAGACTCAGTTACCAAGAAGCACTGCAAAGGTAAACTGACTGAACTGGCCGAGGCCGACATTCCGGCTGCCGTGACGGCGTACATCGGCACAAACTACGATGGTGCCACGCTGAAATTTGCTGGAACCGATACGCAGGGGAATGTCGTCGTGGGACTCACGCTGGCTGATGGGACCTATAAGGGACTGATTTTCGACAGTGCAGGTACTTTCGTTAAGGAACTTTCGCACTATCGCAAGCACGCTAAGCTTACTGAGGTGGCAATTGCCGACCTACCAGCCAGCGTAAGTGCCTATGTAGTTGCCAATTATACTGGGGCAGAAATGAAGCGGGCCGGAACCAATGAGGCGGGCGAGCATTTCGTGATGCTGTCCACGGCGGGCGCGCCAGTAGTACTGCTTTTCAATGCCGATGACACATTTAACAAAGTTTTGGAAAAGACTAAGGGACGCGGTAACAAAAAGTTTGGCCACGGCCATAAGTAAATGCAGGCATTGTATTGAAGCGGAGTATGTGTGAATAGGGAAGCCCGAATCGGGTTTCCCTATTTTTTATTGTAAACAAATTTCGATTTAAACAATAATTATTGTTTCTTGGTAATCGATTGCATATTTGACTAGTGAAGTTGGCACGATGCGCAAAGTAAATTTACAGTTGTCCTCTAATGGACTCAGGAAGCTATTTTTTGTAGCTCTGTTATTAACCCTTTCTCTGGGCCTTTCTGCTCAGATTTCTATTGAATTTCCTTATAGCCGATTAGTATTGCAGCGTGACAACGCGGGGCAAACAGCTGTGTTCGTCCGAGGACAATGCTCTGCCGACTTGGATCGGGTTGAGGCGCGATTGGTTGCCCGTACGGCGGGACAAGGTATTACTACTGCCTGGCAAGCGGTCGAGCAGACGCCTATATCGGGTTACTATTCCGGAACCGTCACAGGGTCGGGCGGCTGGTACAATCTGGAAGTAAGAGGGGTGATGAATGGAGTGCCATCGGCTACGACTACCACTTTGCTGCGGGTAGGTATCGGAGAAGTTTTCCTGATTGTGGGCCACTCCAATGCCCAGGGAGGGGCCAGCCCGTCGGTTGGCAGCCAGGACGATCGCGTCAACAGTGCTCAGTTCCTCAACAAAAAGCAATGGAGCGACTATGACCAAACGGCAGATGTCGCTCACTTGCCTTTTCACTACGGACATCTCAACGACACTATCGCCCCCTTTCACAACATTCCCTGGTTTTGGGGGCAATTGGGCGACTCGCTAGCAAGTCGGCTCAATGTGCCGATTTTGTTCTACGGCGCGGCCTTCGGTGGCTCCAACATGCTACAGACCTACATGGCTGCCTACGACATTCCCTTCACCCACGGATTTATCAAGTACTCTATCCGAATGCCTTACGTGAATATTCGTAATACTATCAATCATTATTCTCCGGTCAGCGGACTACGGGGTATAATCTCGGCCCACGGTGTAAACGATGGCGGGAGCAGCACCGCTGAGTTTAAATTTCACTCCGAACAGGTTGTGGCCAAAACTCGGCAAGAGTCCAACCTAAGTACTTTTCCCTGGATGGTGGCCAAATCCGCCTGGAACAATGGCCCGCTCAATCATATTTTGGCTGCCCAGAATGCGCTGATTTCTCAAGATCCCCAAACTTATGAAGGCCCAAACCTGAACCAGATCGAGAATTGGGGGCGTACGGATAACCTTCATTTCAACCAGGTGGGTCAGGCGGAAGCCGCCCGCCTTTGGGCCAATGCCATCGTGGGTAGTCCTTTCCTTAGCCAAACGACCAGCATTACGCCCAAACCTCAGCCCTCCGGACTACCACCCGTAAGCCTGTCTTCCGGCGTGTGGAGTACGACCGCCGCCTGGCGCAACGACAACGCTCCGCAAGCTGTTCAACAGGTATTTATCAAGCGGCCCCACTCCATCGAAATCACTACTTCCCAAACTGCTAAAAGTATCTTCTTATCGGGAAATATCAATTTCAGTGGTAGCGGGAAATTGCTGCTGACGGGAAATTAATTTTTTAAGGCACAAAGTTTCGATTAAGAGTTTGCAGGCGTAAGCCCCACTTTGTGCGCCACGGGGCTCCCCGCTTACTCTATGCCTCATTTTACACCTCTATTCCCGAATTATTCTTAATTTCTCCCATCACAAACAGGCTATGGGTACTGCCAATGTTTTCAAGAGAACCTAGTTTTTGCATCAAAAACTGCTGATATTCGGGCATATCACTGACCAGAATTTTCATTTGAAAATCATAATCTCCCGAAATATTGTGGCATTCCAGCACTTCGGGAATGGCCATGATGGCTTCTACAAATTTCTCACCCATTGCCAACGAGTGCTCTTTCAGGGCAATCTGACAAAAGACCATCAGCTTTTTGCCCACCTTCTCCCGATCAACCAGCGCTACATATTTTTTTATGACGCCTTCCCGTTCTAGTCTTCTTACTCGCTCATACACGGGTGTATAGGAAAGGTGTAGCCGCTCGGATAACTCCCTGGTTTTTAAAGTGGAATCTTCCTGTAGGTAGCGCAGAATCGCGCGGTCGGTATCGTCAAGAATGTGCATTTGTCGGATGAATAATGAACCGTCCGGCGGTTCAGATTGAATTCTAGATAATTAAACTCAGAGGATTTGAATAACTATTTTAATACTAGATAAATTATAGCGATAAATCTAACTATTTTATCATTAGTAGATGTTTTTGTTAATAAAACTACGTGTACTAGACAATCTAACTAATACTGTCGAATATTTCCAATAAAACGCAAATAGCAGTATTTTTGTGTTTTTAGGATAAAACCTAGTTGATGGGCAATTTTGCCGAATAAAGATTAGCAAAGGAACCTCTACCAAACAGCTTCCCTTATTCTATGAGGAGAGAGGGTTGGGGGAAAAGTGACAAATGACAAACATCCGTGAAATATTAAAAGACCGCATCCTCGTTCTCGACGGCGCGATGGGTACTATGATCCAGCGATATAAGCTGGAAGACGAAGATTACCGGGGCGAACGCTTCCGGGACTGGCCGCACGACGTAAAGGGCAACAATGACCTGCTGTCACTGACTCGGCCCAACGTAATCAAAGAAATCCACGCCGCCTACTTCGAAGCCGGGGCTGACATCGCCGAAACCAATACGTTTTCTGGTACGACCATTGCGATGGCCGACTACGGCATGGAGGAATTTGTCTATGAACTCAACTATGAGTCTGCTCGCCTGGCCCGTGAAGTGGCCGATGACTTCACCGCCCGGGAGCTAAACAAACCGCGCTTCGTGGCTGGATCAATGGGGCCGACTAACCGCACGGCTTCATTATCTCCCGATGTCAACAACCCCGGCTACCGCGCCATTTCTTTTGACCAACTGGTGGAAGCCTACTACGAACAAGTACGGGGCCTAGCCGACGGCGGCGCGGACTTGTTGCTGGTCGAAACGGTATTCGACACACTCAACGCCAAGGCGGCGTTATTTGCCATCGACAAGTTTTTTGTTGAAAACCCGCAGCACGAACCACTGCCGATCATGGTATCAGGTACCATCACCGATGCCTCGGGCCGCACGCTTTCGGGCCAGACGACCGAAGCATTCCTTACATCGGTGTCGCACCTGCCGCTGTTGTCGGTGGGCCTCAATTGCGCTTTGGGGGCCGATTTGATGCGCCCCTATGTGCAAATGCTGGCCAACGAGTCGCCGTTCAACACTTCGGCCCACCCCAATGCTGGCCTGCCCAACGAGATGGGTGAGTATGACGAAAGTCCCGAGCAAATGGGGGAGGTTATCGAAGGTTTTTTGCAAGATAACCTGGTCAACATCATTGGCGGCTGTTGCGGCACCACGCCCGATCACATCCGCGTTATTGCCGACCTGGCGGCCAAGCATCGCCCGCGTCCGCTGCCCGTTTTTGAAAAAAACATGAAACTCTCGGGCCTCGAACCTGTGAAGATTACGCCCGACGCCAATTTCGTCAACATCGGTGAGCGCTGCAACGTAACGGGTTCCAAGAAATTCGCCCGGCTGATTCGGTCAAATAGCTACGACGAAGCCCTAAGTATTGCCCGAGAGCAGGTAGAAAACGGTGCCCAAATCATCGACATTAACCTTGATGAAGGTATGATCGACGGTGTGGAGGCCATGAAGACTTTCCTGAATCTGATCGCCGCCGAACCGGACATTTCCCGAGTACCCATCATGGTAGATTCCTCCAAGTGGGAGGTCATCGAGTCGGGATTGAAGTGTGTTCAGGGCAAGGCTATCGTCAACTCTATTTCGCTAAAAGAAGGCGAGGAGAAATTTATCGAATCGGCGCGTAAAGTACTTCGCTACGGGGCGGCCACGGTAGTTATGGCCTTCGACGAAACTGGCCAAGCCGACAACTTCGAGCGGCGCATCGAAATTTGCCAGCGGGCCTACGACATCTTAGTCAATAAAGTAGGTTTTCCTGCCCAGGACATCATCTTCGACCCTAATATTTTGACCGTCGCGACGGGGATGGAGGAGCACAACAACTACGCTGTGGACTTCATAAATGCCACGCGCTGGATCAAAGAGAACCTGCCTCACGCTAAGGTATCGGGTGGTGTGTCCAACGTGTCTTTCAGTTTCCGGGGCAATGAGGTAGTCCGCGAAGCTATCCATACGGCCTTCCTCTATCACGCCATCAAAGCCGGGCTGGACATGGGTATCGTCAACGCCGGACAAATCGGTATTTACGACGAAATTCCGAAGGAAACCTTGGAACTGGTCGAGGACGTACTGCTCAACCGCCGTCCCGACGCTACCGAGCGGTTAGTGACCTTTGCGGACACCGTATCGCAGAAAGGTCGTGTCCAAACCGGCCCTGACCTGACCTGGCGGGAAATGCCGATAAAGGAACGTATTGCCCATTCGCTGGTAAAAGGCATCGCCGATTATATCGAAGAAGATACCGAGGAATGCCGTCACCTGTTCGACCGCCCGCTGGAAGTAATCGAAGGTCCGCTGATGGATGGTATGAGCATCGTGGGCGATCTGTTTGGCGCAGGTAAGATGTTTCTGCCGCAGGTAGTGAAATCGGCGCGGGTGATGAAGAAGGCCGTGGCGTATTTGCAGCCGTATATCGAAGCCGATAAGAGTGCAGAAGCAAAAGCGGTAGGTAAAATTCTGATGGCTACCGTGAAAGGCGACGTCCACGATATTGGCAAAAACATTGTGGGCGTGGTGCTGGGCTGCAACAGCTACGAAATCATTGACCTCGGCGTGATGGTCCCGACTGACAAAATTTTGGCCGCCGCTAAGGAGCATAATGTCGATATCATCGGCCTTTCGGGCCTGATTACACCCTCGCTGGACGAGATGGTGGGCGTTGCCAAGGAAATGGAGCGACGGGGCATGACCATGCCGCTGCTCATCGGCGGGGCCACGACGTCACGCATCCACACTGCTGTCAAGATAGATCCGCATTACTCCGGTCCGGTCATTCACGTACTTGACGCCTCGCGCTCGGTACCCGTGGCGGGCAAGTTGACCCAAAGCGACCAAAGCCAGGCTGAAGTACTGTCTGAGATAAAGGCGGAATACGCCCAACTCCGCGAAGACCACGCCAAGCGACAAACCGACAAGCAGCAGATTACTATCAAGAAAGCTCGCGAAAATTCTGTGAAAATTGATTGGGACGGGTACATCCCGCCCCGCCCGCAATTCCTAGGTACCCGCGTTTTGGAAAATTACGATTTAGCCGAAATTGCAAAATACATCGACTGGACTCCTTTCTTCCAGACTTGGCAGTTGCACGGTAAGTACCCGGCCATTCTCGAAGATAAAGTTGTGGGACAAGAGGCCCAAAAACTTTACGAAGATGCGGCAGTACTGCTTGGCGAAATCATCCGTGACAAGTTATTACAAGCCCGCGCCGTAATCGGATTCTGGCCAGCCAATCGCATCGAGGACGATATTCTATTGCATGATTTCGAAGAATTGAGCCAGGAAGTACCTTGCGAGCGTCATGGCTCGCACTCCCATGTCGAATACAAAATCAGCCGTCACAACGCAGAGGATGCCGCATCATCTTCATCCGGTTCTGTGTCTTCACAGAATACGGATGTGCTTGATGGCGGCGCGGTCGTGGCTGACACGCTTACAGTTTTGCATCACCTGCGCCAGCAAAGTCCAAAAGCATCGCATCTACCCAACTACTGCCTGTCCGACTTCGTAGCTCCACTTGAAAGTGGCCAAACAGACTACCTTGGGGGCTTCGCCGTTACGGCGGGTCTGGGCATCGAAGCACTGCTGGAAAAATACGAGCGCGAACACGATGACTACAATAGTATCATGGTCAAGTCTCTAGCCGATCGTCTGGCCGAAGCCTTCGCTGAATTATTGCACAAGCGCGTCCGCAAAGAATTCTGGGGCTACGCCGCTGATGAAAAGCTAGATAATGAGTTGTTGATTAAGGAAAAGTACCAGGGCATCCGGCCCGCGCCCGGCTATCCGGCCTGTCCCGACCACACCGAAAAACGTGCCCTGTTTGAACTACTTGATGCCGAAAGATTAGGCATTACGCTCACCGAAAGCTACGCCATGTACCCGGCCAGCAGTGTGAGCGGCTGGTACTTTGCTCATCCCGACAGCCGCTATTTTCCCGTCGGGAAAATCCAGAA
>NZ_JBGSXF010000748.1:0-5331 GCF_041751555.1 Persicitalea sp.
GCGCAATGCGCCGTCGCTCACTTTCTTCTGAATTGAGAGCCGTTTCCAGTAGTATTCGCTGATAATTTTTCTCCACATCGCGCAGTTTCTTCTCTTGATCCAAGCGTTTTTGTTGATAATAGATAACGAAGACGATGGCGAAAATAGCCATCATCAGCATCACCAGGGTAGCGATGAGGATCGCAAATCTGACTTGTTCAGGATTGAATTCTGTCATGGTGAGAGCGAATTTGCCAGATGCCGACGGAGAATAAGAACAGCGAAATAAGTTCAACGATGTAAGGGATGTCTTCAATCCAACCCAGCCGCAAATTGTTTTCCCATTTATCGGCATAGTGCCAGAATGGGAAATAAAATATGTTGCCGGAGTAATAAATCAGCAATCCAGCGCATACCCAAAAGAAAGGGTAGGTGAGAATATTGCTTACCTTCAAAGTATTTATTATCTCAAAAAAGTAAAGAAGTACCCATAAAATAATGAGCGCACTCTCCACAACCTGCGAATAGCGTCCAACCAGATGATTGTGTAAATCCTCCAGATTACGATTGCTGGCGTAAATATCCAGCAGCGCAAAGGGAATGAATGCAATCAGGGTGTAAAAAATGACCCGTTTGATGGCTAACGACCGGAAATTGTAGTAAAACATTCCGCTGAACAAAATGAAGCGAAACGGCACAAAAAGATTCAGCAATAGGATATTGTTAGCGCGGTGGGCAGCCAGATGCAACATCCAAAGTCCCACGACCAAATCCAATATCAGAAATACAAACAGTAGCCGAAATGCCTTATCTAAATGCGTGTACCGGATCCAGGCCAGAATTAGTGGCACGGCAATAAAAAAAACGGCGAAACTTGCCAATGGGTACCGTTCGATATAGGATAAATAGGCCATAGGCCAGGTAGTTATTTTGCCGATGGATGTACTTTATGGCGTGCAGTGGCTGGGGCAGCAAGGGCCGTCGGTCAGGGCATCATCGCCCCCAGCGGGCATGTCTTTCAGACCTATTCGGGCGCTGGTGAGGTCTTTGCCGTTGGCATCCACGGCCACTACTACGAGTTGATCGCAAATTTCCTTAGCCTCTGTTTTGGCAAAGTAGAACCGCAGACCAACACAGCCTTCCTTTTTCATTAGCTTTTCCAACTGCTTGTTACCAAAAAACTGGGCTTCGGTAAAGGTGCCGGACTTTTGCTTGTTTTCTTTTTGGGTGTTTTGATAACGCTCGGTAAGTTTCGAGGCGGAGGTAGCGGAGACGAATTTTCCTTCTTCCCCTGTGAATTTGTAAGAATTCATAAGATAAAAACTTTAAATAGGATTGAGGCTTTTTTTTACTTTCCAAGTTACGAGGCTTGACAGCAAAACCAAAACCGTTCAATAATTGGGTCAGTTTAAATCTATATAAGGTGCTGAAATAGAAATATTTGAAAAATATTACCATTAGATAAATCAAGTAGAAATACTTACAAGCCAACCACTGAACCAGAAAAGCCAAAGCGTTTGCTTTGGCTTTTCTGGTTCAGTGAAATCCCGGGCCTGGATTACTGACTTTCTCGCTGCCGGACGGCTTCGTAAAGTACTACGGCCGCTGCAGCCGACACATTAAGTGACTCCACTTTTCCGCCCAAAGGTATTCTGACTTTCCGATCCGAAAGTTTGAGCAGTGACTCGGCGATACCGTCTTCTTCCGAACCCATAATAATGACAGTCGGTAATTTGAAATCCACTTCGTAAAGGCTGTCTTCACCTTTCTCAGTACAGGCTACGACCTGTAAACCGCTGTCTCGTAAATAATGCAGCGTGTCCAGAATACTTCCCTCGCGGCTAACGGGCAGGTAGTTCAGTGCCCCGGAGGAGGTTTTCATGGCGTCGGAATTGATTTGGCTGCCGCCTTTGAAAGGTACCAGCAAAGACTGCGCTCCGGCGCACTCGGCGGTGCGGGCAATGGCCCCGAAGTTGCGGACATCGGTGATGCGATCCAACATCAGAAAAAGTGGTGTTTGGCCATCCTCAAACACTTGCGTAAGTACGTTGTGGACGGGAACGTAACGCACAGGCGAGATGAAGCAAACTACCCCCTGATGATTTTTGCGAGTTAGGCGGTCGAGTTTTTCAGGCGGCACGCGGCTGAGCGGTGCGCCCAACTCCCTGGCGAGTTGCTGGATTTCGGGAAAACTTTGGTCTTTCTGAATTAACAGTCGCTCAATTTCTTTCCCCGAACGAAGGGTTTCCAAAACAGATTGAATCCCGAAAACCATATCAGATTTCGGGATTGAGGGGGATTTTCTTACCGGATAGCGCCGTTTCTCCATGCTTCTACGATGGGGTACCATATAGGCTGGTACTCTACGTAGCGCACCAGCTCATAATGATCGTCCACAAATTGGTTGGTTCTTCTGTTAAAAGTAAAATTGACGTTAGTGGCGTTGGCCTTCTGGTCGTACACCCACACTTCCTTGTCTTTGCTGCGCTGCACCTTATCGGGTGGGCCGAGAACGATAAATATCATTCCTTTGTCCGTCTTCCAGCCTTCCTTATAGCTGGTAAACAGGCGATTGGCTTCCTCGACACGGTTATAGTAGCTGCGGATGACCTGGCGGGCCAATTCCGGATTGCCCTGCATCAGCGATAGCCAGTACTTATCGAGTGCTTTCTTATTGCCCCGGGCCGCGTCCATTTCCTTTATTTCCTGATTGGTACTCATGTACAGCAACGGTTCGGTCAGCTTTTCGGGGCGAGTCACCTTAGGGTAACGGTCGTCGGTTACAAGCAGACCGAGTCCCTCAGTTTGGGTCGTGTCGGTGAGAATGTAGTACAGTCCTTCCTGAGCAAACGCAATATCCTGACCACTCTGGATGGTAAAAGTACTATCCACTTCCAGGGTTTTGGCCACGGCGGTGCGGGGTGTGGTGTTCATCGGCGAGGGCGCGGCCTCGAAGCCGTGTTGATAATAATATACGTGCAGGGGCCTGCTCCTGCCGTCGAGCGTCTGGATTTTGACCGATTCGTTCTTGGGAATGAAGTGACGGCGCAGCGGGGCGGTCTGCTGTTTCTCGAATACCGCAAGTTTATCGCTGTCGCGCTGTTCGCGGAAACGGATAGGTAAGTCGTTCAGTACTTTTTTCAGGGTCCCGGTCTGGCTGAGTTCCATCAGCAACACGCCGTAGTCCTTGCCGGGGTTCTTGATCTCAAACTGCGCCACGATCTGGTCGTCAAGCTTGGAGAGATTTTCCGAACCGAGCGGCACGTTGCCGTAAGCCAGGCGGTCGCGGGTACCGTAGTCGGAGTACATGACATAGTTGAGATTATAGAGATCTGCAAACTCCGCTACGCTCAGCGGCGATTGGCCCCGAATGGCGTCGATATAGACATACACGCGTACTTGCGACGAGTCCACTCGCAGGAACTTGCTCGTGACTCCCACGAGCGTCGGCTCGTTGGGTATGACGGGTGCGGCGGCCTCTCGCGTCGTACGCTGGTTTTCTACCGTCCGCATGGCCTTTTTGGTAGAGGTGCAAGCGGCGCAAAATAACGCCAGCGAAAAGGAAATAAGGAAATATTGGGTCTTCATGTTGGTTTCTCCTGGTTATTGTCAAATAACGAAGGAAAGGAGGGTTTTACCCAAAAAAACTTAGGAAAAGTTAATTTTGGTGCAAGTTGAGGATAAAAACGCCAGCTTTTTGCTTTTGCCTATTGACAATCACTCAAAAAGTTCTTCTTGCTCTATGAAAACCCGCTACCACTTTCCGCTTTTCTTCGCGTTGCTGCTGTCAATGCAAGCCGTCCTTGCCCAGCCCGCCGAACGCTTCGTCAAGGTCATCGTCGCTCCCGATCGCACCGATTGGATCTACCAACCCGGCGATAAGGTTAAGTTCAACATCAGCGTGTTGCAAAGCGGCAATCCGGTGAAAGGTGCCGTAGTACGTTACGAAATTGGCCCCGAGAAAATGCCTGCGACGACCAGGGAAACCAAGACGTTGGCCAACGGTACCCTCACGCTGGATGGCGGTACGATGGAAAAGCCCGGCTTCCTGCGTTGTGTAGTTATCGCCGACATCGACGGTGTGGAGTACCGCGGCTTGGGAACGGCGGGTTTCTCGCCCGAGAAAATCCAGGCGTCCGTAACCAAGCCCACCAATTTTGATCAGTTCTGGACAGAGGCGAAGGCCGATCTGGCCAAAATCCCGCTGGACGCCGAAATGACGCTGCTGCCCGACCGCTGCACAGAAACGGTGAACGTCTATCATGTCAGCCTGAGGAACCACGGCAACTCTAGGCTGTACGGTATTTTAAGTATGCCCAAGAAAGAAGGCAAGTACCCCGCCCTGCTACACGTGCCGGGCGCGGGCGTACGGGCGTACAACGGCGACATCACTAACGCCGAAAAGGGGATCATCACGTTTCAGATCGGTATTCACGGGGTTCCGGTGACGATGGATGACAAGGTATATGACAACCTGCGCTTTGGCGCACTGGTCGGTTACTGGAACTATAATCTCGATGATAAAGACCGATTTTACTACAAGCGCGTCTATCTGGGTTGCATCCGGGCCAACGATTTTCTGGCTAGTTTGCCACAGTTCGATGGTCGAAACCTGGCTGTGACGGGCGGCAGTCAGGGTGGGGCATTGTCCATCGTTACCGCCGCGCTGGATTCTCGTGTAAAATGGCTAGGGGCGTTTTATCCCGCCCTGAGCGATGTGACAGGCTACCTCGAAGGCCGCGCCGGAGGCTGGCCCCACTACTTTGCACTGGGTAGTTTGGATTTCAACAATAAAAAGGAAAAGCTCGAAACGGCAGGGTACTACGATGTGGTCAACTTTGCCCGTCGCGTGAAAGTACCCGGCAACTATTCCTGGGGCTTCAACGACGAAACCTGCCCGCCGACTTCCATGTACGCTGCTTACAACACCATCACCGCACCGAAGTCGCTATTCCTGGCCCTGGACACGGGCCACTGGACCTATCCCGAACAGCGCGATAAGATGACGGATTGGTTGGTGGAGCGTCTGAAAGGAGGGTAATAATAAGATTTGCGGCGACGAAAATTGGCCGCCATTTCGTAGCTTGCGGAGTCGCACTTCGTCAGTTTTATCTCTATGAAAATCTATTTCCTGCTCTTCTGCACCTTAGCCGCAAACCAAATTCTCGCCCAAAGCCCGCAAGCTATAAAGCAAATCGAAACCTTCACCGCCCAAAACTACCCCGAACTCGACGCCCTCTACAAGCATCTTCACCAAAACCCCGAGCTTTCTTTGCAGGAAGAAAAAAGCGCTGCTCGCATGGCGGCTGAGTTGAAAAAACTGGGCTTTCAGATAAAAGAAAAAATCGGCGG
>NZ_JBGSXF010000749.1:0-5607 GCF_041751555.1 Persicitalea sp.
TTTTTGGGCATAGGATTTTAGTATAGGTTGGGCAAATACTTAGGCTTGTCTTTATACTTGTTCTACTATCCACTATGCTTCAAAACTACCTCAAAATTACCTTCCGTAATCTGGTCAAAAACCGGACGTATTCCTTCATTAACATTGCCGGACTTTCCATCGGGTTAGCGACCTGCCTGGTCATCGCGCTCTACGTAATGGACGACCTCAGCTTCGATCAAGACCAGCCCAAAGCCGATCGTATCGGGCTGTTTCAGCAATTCCTGAATTCGTCGTCGAGTGGCTCGTCGTTTAGCGATCTATTAAAAAAGCAGACGGGCATTGAAACCGTCACCCAAGTTTCACCTCGCCGGGCGTTGATCTCGCGGCGTGACCTGGCGGCCTACGAAAGCCGCTTCTGCCTGGCGGATAGCAATCTCACCAAAGTTTTTGAATTTCCGATGGTGGAGGGAAGCCTGCAGGATGTGCTGGCGTTACCCAACCAGGTCGTGATTTCGCAGCGTATGGCCACCAAATACTTCGCCAGCACGCCGCCCGTGGGCCAAACACTCGATGTGCAGCTCAACGGAAAAGCCACCTTCACCGTAGCGGGCGTAATGCAGAACACGCCCGAAAACACGCACCTGCCCATCGACTTCCTGGCTTCCAGCCTGAATGCTCCGACCTTGCTCTATGCCAACGGCACCTCTTATTGGGATTTTGCCGGGATGAACTACTTCCTACTCAGTCCGGGGGCGAATTTTGATAAAATAAAAAGTCAACTGCCCGCTATCGCCAAGCAGACCAACGACCCCAACGCCATCGCCTGGTCGCTGGACGTGATTCCGCTGCGCGATATTTACCTCCGCCACCGCATGGACGACCGGGTGCGGGCGACCAACGCCATCGAATTCGTGCGCATTTTCGGGGCGGTAGCCTTGTGCATTTTGTTGCTGGCGTGCTTCAACTACCTCAATCTCTCCTCGGCGCGGTCTACGTTGCGGGCGCGGGAGGTGGGTGTCCGTAAGGCGATGGGCGCGAAGCGTTCGCAACTCATCAAGCAATTCATGGGCGAATCGTTTCTGTTTACGCTCATTGCGGCGGGATTTGCCTTGCTCCTGGCCCAAATTGCGCTGCCTTTTTTTAACGATTTTGCAGATAAAAATCTTTCCATCGCGCCACTTCTGACCTCTTCCAAGTTATTTCTTCTCCTGGGATTCGTGGTACTGACCAGCGTTCTGACGGGTATTTACCCCGCCTTTGTCTTGTCAAATTTCAACCCAATAAAGGTTCTAAAAAACTACCTGTTGCCCAACAGCGGCCGGGCTTACGTCCGGCGTGGGCTGGTGGTGGTGCAGTTCGTGATTTCGATCGTGATGTTGGTGGCCACGATCGTCGTTGTGGATCAGCTTCGTTACATTCAGCACAAGGATTTGGGTTACGAGCGTGAGCAGGTACTTTCGCTCGACCCACCTTCGCAAGCTTCCGAGAGCCAGCGGTCGGCTTTCCAGAATGAGCTGCGGCAGTTGGCCAGCGTCCAGTCTATGACGCAGGTTTCGCTGTTGCCCGGCGCGGGCGTAAGCATCAACAAACTGTCGCCTCAATCGGTCACGGGGCCGCAGGACGACGTGGCTATCGGGCAGCTATTCGTGGATAGTCAGTTTCCTTCGGTTTTTGGGGTGAAGATGGTCGAGGGAAGGTTTTTCCAAAAAGACAACACCGCCGACCGTACCAACTACGTGGTCAACGAAACGGCCATGAAAAAGTACGGCTGGAAATTGGGGCAAACGATTGGCTACGTCAGCTATCAGTACAATGCCGACGGCGGCTACGCCGAAGTGCCTGTCAACGGACAGATTGTCGGCGTCGTGCAGGACTTCAACCAGATGGATTTGAAGAGTACCATCATGCCGATGATGCTGATCGGCAATGCGACCTGGGGACCACTGGCCCTCAAACTGCAAGGCACCGACCTCGCTGCCACGGTGCCGCTGCTAAAAACCGCCTGGGAGAAGCAGTTTCCAAACTATCCCTTTGAATATAGTTTTCTGGATGAAGCCTTTGATAAAGCCTACCGAAAAGAAATCCAGACTTCGCGGGTATTCGGCCTGTTTGCGGGCTTGTCCATTTTCATTTCCTGTCTGGGATTACTGGGACTGGTCGCTTTCACCGCCGAGCAGCGGACGAAGGAAATCGGCGTTCGCAAAGTCATGGGAGCCAGCGTGTCGAGCATCGTGACGCTACTTTCCAAAGACTTTCTGAAACTGGTGCTGATCGCCATGCTGGTGGCCGCGCCCATCGCCTGGTACGGCATGGATACCTGGTTGCAGGATTTTGCCTACCGTATCGATGTGCCCGTGTGGGCGTTTCTGCTGGCGGGTGGATTGGCCGGGTTGGTTGCGTTTCTGACTATGAGTTATCAGGCGGTGAAGGCAGCGAGCGTGAATCCGGTGAAGTCGTTGCGGAGCGAGTGAAAAGTAGGAAGGCAAGAAAGGAGCCCTTCGACTCCGCTCAGGGTGACAGAGGAGGGAAGGAGTCTTCTATTTTGAAAGATGCTCTTTCTTATCCCTTCTTCTACAAAAATATGCAACGAAGAAAATTTCTGAAAAATACTGCTTCTGCCCTTTGTACCGCTTCAGCTATCAGTTCGCTGGTACTGGCTCGCCCCAAGAATCTTGGCATAAAAAATAAACCAGATTGGCTACTGTCCCTTGTTGAAACTAACGACCAGCGCGTCGAACCCCTTCGCGCCCTGCGAGTAAAGGACGGCAGTCACCCGGCTTTCGGTGGCTTGACGGACGGCTATGGCATTCCCAATGTACATTCGGCAACCAACTTCGTTCGCACGGCCGTGTGTGCTCTGGTGAGTCCAGAGAGCAAGTACTTTCACTCGGAGAGCCTGGCGGAGGAGGTCGAACTGGCCTTACAGTACTTGCTGCGCGCCCAGCACGCCGACGGTACGGTCGACTTGCTTTCGACCAATTTCCACTCTACACCTGACTTAGGTTTCATCACAAAATGGCTGGTTCCCGAATACATCCTGATGAAGCGGGACGGAGCAACATTTTTCAAAGCTCCGCTCGACTCGTTGAAAACTTTTCTACAACGAGCGGGCGAGGCGCTGATCGTGGGCGGCATTCACACGCCCAATCATCGTTGGGTAGTGTCGGCGGCTCTGACCAAACTGTACGAACTTTGGCCCGATCCGCGCTACGTGGCTCGCGTGGAAGAATGGCTGGCCGAGCAGATCGACATGGATGCGGACGGGCAATACACCGAACACAGCACCTACATCTACTCTCCCCTCACCAACCAAACGCTAATCACCATCGCCAAAGGCTTACAAAAGCCGGAAATCTTCGACTACGTGCGCAGAAACCTGACCATGACCCGCTACTACGCACATCCCAATGGCGAAGTGGTAACCGAAGCCTCCGGGCGACAGGATAAGGCAGCGGTTGGGACGATGGAGGGCTACTACTATCCTTACCGTTTCCTGGCACTACGGGATAAGGACAAGGATTTTGCGGCCATGTGCCGACTGATTGAAGAGACGGCGCTGCCAAAAGTCGCCTCGCAACTCAACTACTTCCTGGAAGACCCGTCACTCTGGGGAGAGCTGCCCTCCGCGAATCCGCTGCCTACCAACTATGTCAAGGCATTTCCGTACTCAGGTCTGGTACGCATCAGGCGGGGGGATTGGGATGCCACACTAATTTCCAAAAATCCCGTTTGGCTTACTTTTCATAAAGGAAACGCCGTGCTGCAGGGCGTTCGATTTGCGGCTTCTTTTTTTGGAAAAGGACAGTTTGAAGGGGGAGAGTTGACCAAAAGCGGCGGCGACTGGATCATGACCCAGTCGCTGGAAGGTCCTTACTACCAGCCTTTCCCCAAAGACAAAATTCCGGAAGGAAGTGGCGGCAACTGGGAAAAACTGCCGAAGAGCGACCGCCAGCAGAGTGAAGTACAGCGGCTCGTTTCTACCATAAAAATTCGGGAAACGGCGACTGGCGTGGAAGCGGACATCGAGATAGCGGGAACCGACGGCATTCCGGTAACGGTGGAGCTTATTTTTCGGGAAGGCGGTCAATTTAGTGGCGTGGAGTCGCTGATTAATAATGAGAAAGACGCTTACCTACTTGAAACAAACAGGCAAGGTACTTATTCTCGTGAAGGCGACACTGTTACTTTCGGATCGGGCAAAGCGGAACACCGCAACTTACACTTGCGCGGAGGCTTACCGCGCCCGGATGCACCATCCGTCTATCTTACGGGCTTCACGCCCTTCCAACACACCCTTCAGCTTTCTTAGTTTTATTTATATGGGACGCGTCAAACTTATTTTGGTCGGGCTAGTACTTTGCTTCTTGCTTCAATCCACTTCCTTCGGCCAGTCGTGGCTCCGGCATACCATCGACTCCTCTTCCTCGGGAGCCGACGGGGTGAAGTTGGGAGATATCAACGGGGATGGGTTGCCCGATATCGTGACGGGCTGGGAAGAGGGAGGAATTACCCGTCTCTACCTGTATCCGGGCGCGGCCCGCGTGAAAGAACCCTGGCCGGCTGTGACGGTAGGTACCACACCTGATGTAGAAGATGCGGCATTCGTGGACATGGACGGTGACGGAAAGCTGGAGATCGTAAGTTGCACGGAAGGGAGCGACAAGAAAATCTACGTTCACTGGTCGCAATCAGAAAACCTGCTCGACCCACAAACCTGGCGCCAGGAGGTACTTCCTGCCTCTGCCCGCAGAATGAGATGGATGTACGCCCAGGCATTACCAATTGACGGTAAAAACGGCGGCGACTTGGTGGCCGGAGGCAAAGACGTCGGAGCAGGTGTGGGCTGGTTCGAGTCGCCGGACGCGCCCCGGAACCTACACCAATGGCAATGGCACCCTATCACGCCCGCCGGATGGATTATGTCCATCCTGGTTCGAGATATGGATCGCGACGGTGACAATGATATTGTAATTACGGATAGAAAAGGTACATATCAGGGATGTCGTTGGCTGGAAAACCCCGGAATGGGCCAAGCGCAGAAAAGTATCTGGCGAAGCCGCATGATCGGGGGTGCCGGACTGGAAGTAATGTTTATGGCAATGGTTGATACTGACGGGGATGGAATCGAAGAGGCTGTGATAACGGAAAAAACGGAAGGCACCATCCGAATCTTCAAGCGTCGGGATAAGCAAGGAATCTCCTGGGAGGAAACAACGAAAATTCACATTCCCGATACTCTTGGTAGCCCGAAATCCGTGGAAGCTGGGGACATAAACGGCGACGGCATAGCCGACTTAGTATATAGTACTGAAACCAAGGGGCTTGTGAAAATTGGCTTGGCTTGGATCGACGGACGGGAACTGAACCAGCCCGCTAAGATTACCTTCCACAGTATTTCGGGTACTCACATTGCCAAGTATGATAAGGCAGAACTGCTGGACATGGATCAGGATGGAGACCTCGATGTACTCATCTGCGAAGAAAACTACGGCGAAAACAGCAGAGGGCTAGGTGTAATCTGGTATGAGAATCCCCATAAGTAGTTAGCAGGTGCTACCGCGATCACCTGCTTTACAGATTTTTGATTGAGAAAGGCCTTTCCTCGCTAACGTCAATCCGCAGCGT
>NZ_JBGSXF010000750.1:0-4178 GCF_041751555.1 Persicitalea sp.
CTCCTCTCCCTGTAAGTCACGGAGTTTGGGTTTGTAGTCAAAAAGCTCCTGCTGCGAGGGCGCGCCGTTTTGAAACAAATAAATGACCCGCTTAGCCTTCGGCGCAAAATGCGGAATGCCGGGTGCCAGCCCATCCATTTCTGCCCCTCCGCCCTTTAATAGCTCGGGCATTAATAAAGAACCCAACGCTACCCCTCCAATCCCCAGACTCATGGAAGAAAGGAAGCGGCGGCGGTTGAAGGTAAAGCCGTGTTCGGTTTGGGCGTTGTCCATATTAATTTTGAATTAGTGAATGTCGGACGGGGTCACCCGGCGATGCCGGAATATTAGGACGGGAACGTTGAAAAAATGGGCGAAAGCAATATTCACAAATTTCGACATTCCGACATTCCAAATTTAAAACCTAAGTCTTAGTTATCGCTTCTTCCAAATTATAGATCGTCGAGATCACCCTCATCAGGGCAGCTTGGTTGACTTGGTCAAGGTTTTTCGTCATGGGGTACTCTCCTACTGTAAGCATTTTTCGGGCAGCTTCGGGGGTAAGGGTACTTTGTTGTTTTTCGAAGTAGTTGGTCAGGATTTTTAATTCTTTTTCGCTGGGTGTGCGACAGATGATGAGGCGGAAGGCTTTAATCAGTTTGTCGTTTGTGCTGGTTTTTTCTTGTAATAGTTTAGCGGAAAGTACCCGCGAGGCTTCCAGCACCGCGGGGTCGTTCATCATGACGAGGGCTTGAAGCGGCGTGTTGGTTTTCAGACGCTTTACTTCGCATAGGTCGCGGTTGCTGGCGTCGAAAATGCCCATTGTGGGCGGCGGCACGGTGCGCTTGATGAGCGTATACATTCCGCGGCGGTAGAGCTTGCTGCCGTGGTCTTGCTTGTAGACCGAAAGCAGACCCCGCCCCGAAGTCGCGCCCTCCCATAGACCGTCGGGTTGGTAGGGTTGCACGCTCGGCCCGCCGATGCTGCGGTTGAGTAGACCGCTACTGGCCAGCACCAAATCCTTGACGTACTCGGCGTGAATCCGGTACCGCGACCCACGGGCTAAATAGACGTTTTCGGGATCTTTGGCCAAAGCCTGTTTGCTCACGATAGCCGATTGGCGGTAAGTGGCCGAGGTGACCATCTGCTTCACTAGCCGCTTGATGTCCCAGCCATGCTCCATGAAGTCCACGGCCAACCAGTCGAGCAGGGCCGGGTGTGTGGGCAGGTCGCCTTGCATTCCAAAATCGCCGGAGGTTTTGACGATGCCTTTTCCGAAAAATTCCTGCCACAGAATATTGACGTACACGCGGGCCGTCAGCGGATTTTTCTTGTCAAATAACCATTTGGCTAGGCCAAGTCGATTTTGGGGGTAGTTTTCGTTGAAAGGCAGGATGGCGGAGGGTGTTCCGGGCTGTACTTCGTCGCCGGGGGCATCATAGACGCCACGTTTCAGGATGTGCGTTTTGCGGGTCGAGTCCAAATCCCCCATGACCGAAACGATGAGACGGTTGGTATCGGGTTTGTTCACAAAACTTAGGATGCTTTCCGCGTCCTCGTCGCTAATTTCCATCAACGGTTTCTTGGCGTAAGTCTCCGGCCCTCCGATGACCGACTCGCGGCCTACCTCTTTCACATTGTTAAAAAACGCGAACATCTGGTAGTACTCCTTCTGCGAAAACGGATCGTACTTGTGATCATGGCAGTGGGCGCATTCCAGCGTCACGCCCAGCAGACCCTTGCCAAACATATCGTTGCGGTCAGTCACGTAGAGCATCCGGTACTCCTCGTCGATGATGCCGCCTTCCTCGGTGATCTTGTGGTTACGGTTGAAGCCCGTCGCCAGCAGTTGCTCCTTGTTGCTGTCAGGCAGTAGGTCGCCCGCAAGCTGCCAGGTCACGAACTTCTTATACGACATATTCTCGTTGAAGGCATGAATCACCCAATCGCGCCAGGGCCATTGGGTACGGTAGCCATCATCCTGGTAGCCATGCGAATCGGCGTAACGGGCCAAATCCAGCCAATGCAGTGACATTTTCTCGCCGTAAGCAGGTAGTTTCAGCAGCCGATCCACCATGCGCTCGTAGGCATCGGGGCGGTCGTCGGCCAGAAAATCGTTTTGCATTTCCAGCGTGGGCGGCAAGCCGAGAATATCCAGGCTGAGGCGTTTCAGCAAGCGTTCCTTGTCGGCTTCGTCGTTTGGCGTGAGGCCCTGCTGTTCTTGTTTTTGTAAAATAAAATAGTCGATCTCATTGCGCGGCCAGTCGGCGGCATCCACTTCCGGCAAGGTGGGCTTTTGGGGGGCTTCAAAAGCCCAGTGCTTCTCGTATTTTGCCCCCTGCGCAATCCACTTTTCGATCAGAGCGATTTCGCGTTCGGTCAGTTTTAGGTTGGAGTCCACGGGCGGCATCCGCTCGGTGCTGTCCACGGAGGTGATGCGCAGGAACACCTGCGACAGTTCCGGCTTGCCTGCGACCAACGCGTGGGCACCGGGGTTTTCCTCCAAAGCCGCGAAAGCATTCTCGGCAATATCCAGCCGCAGCCCCGCCTCACGCTTGTTGGCGTCGGGGCCGTGGCAAGCCAGGCATTTGTCCGAAAGAATGGGCCGAATGTCGAAGTTGTAGCTGACCTCCTCGGGTAGTTTTTCATCTGCTGAATGGAGGGTACTTTCCCCGCATCCCTGCATGGCAGCGGCTAAAAAGCTCAAACCAGCCAGGAAAATGAGTACTTTTTGCATAAAGCTTTCAAGTTAGGTCACAGAGTTTCTTAGAGGTTTCCTTCTTCCCTTTTCTCCTTCAACTTCTTCTTCACCACATCACCCGGATATTTCAAAGCCAATTTCCTGATATCGTAGGTAAATTCCGTAAAAGTCTCTTCCCACAACTTCGCCTCCTCAGGCGTGTATTCATGAAAGCCGTGGGCATTCGCGACGCCCTTTCCGCCTTCGCGTACGATCTTATCTATTAACTCCGGTACTTCGGTACTATTGTTGAGCGTGGGCAATAGCCGCTTCATTACAGTGTGGTAAGCCGGAACGCCCGTCAAATCCATCCAACGGAATACGCCCGCCAGCGTCATAAAATAGCCCGTGTTGTTGCGGCAGGCGCGATCCACATCTTCCACTGTGGCGTAGCCACCTTCCACCAGACTAATGGCCTCGCGGTACATGGCGTACATGAGGCGGTTGGTGATAAAGCCAGCGATGTCTTTTCTGACTAAGATGGGTTCCTTGCCCCATTTGTGCGACAGTTCGTAGAGGTACTCGCCGTTTTTTATATCCGTGTCGTTGCCGCAAATAATTTCCAGAAAGCGCGTAGTATGAGCGGGTTCCGTCCAATGTAAACCCAGAAAACGGGCCGGGTGTTCGGTCATTTGCTGCAAAGTACTGATGGGAATCGCCGAGGTATTGCTTGTGAGCAGGGCGTCAGCAGGCAGGTGCGCTTCGATTTTCTTGTAGACCTGCTCCTTGATCATTACGTTTTCGATCGTGCATTCGACCACCAGACGGCAGTCGCGCAAGTCGGCGTAATCCTCGGTGATTTTCAGGTTTTTAAAGTAATACTCGGGCGGGTTCTCCACCAGGCCATTTTCCAAAGCATTGACGAAATGCTCCCTAATTCGGTCTTCAGCATTATCGAGGTCGATGGGTATTGGAGCCACAGCTACTACCGGGTGCCCGGCGATGAGGAGACACGTGACGATGCTACAGCCCATCAGGCCGAGGCCCACCACACTTACCGGGATTTCCTGGGTGTTCATTGATTTGGTCTTTTTTGGCGGGAAAGTCTTTCGTAGTGCAAAGGGTAGTTGGGGCGGTTTTTACTACTTCGTTCTCTTAGAATAAAGAGTTTCATGGAGTTCGCGCTTAGTTTCTCGAAGTTTTCTGGTACCCATTCCAAAGTGAGAAAGATTGACTTCTTGGCTTTTGGTCCTACTTGTTTGAGGTAAATAACCTAACTTGATCATTTTAGATTGTCCAACCTCCCCTTAGATGATTTTTCGTATTATTGTGGAGAGCACCATTTCTACAAAGCCAACTTTGGATATGTCCAGACTTTCTATCTTTCTACTCCTGTCGCTTGTCAGCACTTCGGCAATCTTCGCGCAAAACGCTAAACCCAACATCATCTACATCTACGCCGATGACCTCGGTTACGCCGAACTCGGCTGTTACGGCCAGAAGAAAATAAAGACGCCGA
>NZ_JBGSXF010000751.1:0-2352 GCF_041751555.1 Persicitalea sp.
GGCTGCGCGGCCATTGGATCCCAAAAGAAAATCAGCATGTCCACCCGGTTCTCGGCGATCATGGCTCCGATTTGCTGATCGCCGCCCAGCGGACCGCTAAGAAGCTTAGTGACGGGCAGATTCAGGGCTTCTTCCAGCATTTTTCCGGTGGTACCCGTTCCAAAAAGCTGGTTTCGCGTGAGCATATCGCGGTTATCGTGCGCCCAGTCCATGAGCTCAGCCTTGCGATTGTCGTGCGCCACAATGGCGATGCGTTTGCGGGGTAGGAGTTGGCGGGAGGAGGACATTGGTTTTGGGGAAAGCAGCGAAGTGAGCCTTTCGACTCCGCTCAGGACGACAATGGGAAAGGATAAGGGCACAAAGTACGAAAAGAATCAATTGCCGGGGCGGGGTGCCGCTGCTGTTTTAACTCTCGAGTGGCGTGTCATAAGAAATCAGCTCCAAATACCGTAAAGCCAGCTTTTCCCGATCGAAATGTTCGCGCGCGTAGCGGTACCCGTTTTGGCCTTGTTCGGGCAGTCGTTCAGGATTTTTTAGACAATACCTGATTTTTTTCGCGAAGTCCGCCGGGTTTTCCGGTTCCACGAATAATCCTGCGTTGGCGGCTTCCACCAACTCCCGTGATACGCCGTCTATCACCATCAGCACGGGTTTTTGGCAGGAAAAATAATCGAAGGTCTTATTGGAATAAATCGTCTTGAAGGTATCCACTTTTTTCAAGACGGATGTCCCCATATCCGACGCCATGATGTACTTGAATACCTCTCGTTTGGGTACGGAATCGATGAAGCGGACGTTGGTAAGGCCGCGTCGCTGCGCGTCGGCGACCAGCGCCTGCTTCTGCATTCCGTTACCGACGAGCAGGAAAAGGACGTTCGTGTCGCGCAGTAGCTCGGCCGTATCAAGTATCTGCACCAGGTGATTGGCCATGCCGTGCGCCCCGACATAAGTGATGACGAATTTTTCCGCCAGACCCTGCTCTACCCGAAAAGTACCGATGTCGAATCCGGCCCTCACCTCCTCCGACAGCGCGAAGTCGGCGGCGTTGGGAATAAAGATGATTTTTTCGGGCGGGATACCCTTTTTCTGGATAAGTACCTGCCGGAAAGCTGGCGTCAGCACGTTGATAAGTTTCGCTTTTCTGTAAACAAATGCTTCGAACCAGTAGGCGAATTTTATAATCATTTGGTTGGTCAAAACACCCGTGTCGATCGCGGACTCCGGCCACAAATCCCGCACCTCGAACACGAACGGCGTTCGTTTCCACCAAGAAAGTACTACCGCCGTAATACCCACAAACAACGGAGGTGACGTAACTATGATCACATCGTATTTGTCTTTCGCGAGCCGCACCCCACCCCAGATACTGGAAAGTGTAAAGGAGAAGTACGCCCAGAGCCGCCCCATAAAACTGGCGTGGTAGCTGTCTGACACGTGGCAGCGAATGACCCGGACTCCATCGCGATTGGTACTTTGGTGAAACCTTTGCCCGGCGTACTTATTCTTGTTGCCCGCCATGTAATGAACCATGCCCGCCAGCACCGTCACCTTGTGGCCGGCCTCCGTCCACACGCGACTCATCTCGTTCCAGCGGGAGCCGCCGCCCTCGTCGTCTTCCAGGAAGAATTGGTGAATCAGGAGGATGCGCATGGACTTATCGGCTGTCGTTTTTTTTGCTTTCGATGGTAGTTCTGAGGTATCGGCCCGCTATGGTAAATACCAACCGCACTACCTTCACCTTCTGCCCGTACTTTTCCGAGTACCAACCCTCAGTTTCGGTTGGGACGATTTCCTGGCCTAATTCATCAAAAGATTTCATGGAAAAATTCTCGAAAAAGCCCTCCCCCGGGTGCCAAGTTTGGTGCATCGGTAGTTCTGGCGGCGCGTTTTCGAGCCAATCTTCGACGAGCCAGGCTAGTTTCCCGGCTTCCTTCGTCACCCGGCGACGGTGGACGATGTTTCTGCCAACTTGCCTGAACCCCGTAAATTGCCCTTCAAAAACGAACTCGTCCTTCTTTGAATTCAGCCAACTCGCACGGCTTTCCCTAATCCAATCGTACCAGATAAAGCGCGGCCCTTTGCGCATTTGATCGTAGTCGCCGAGGATGACAGTGTTGTGTGAGGCCGTTCCTGCAAAGTACCGCGTCCAGCGCTCATCGGTGTTGTAAAGGTACGAACCCGCATCGCGCATAATGTTCTGGCTATCTACCCAAATGTCCAAATGCAGGTTATCGGCCTGGAAGGGTCGGTCTTTGTAATGACCGCAACGCAGGAAGGTGAGCGTTCCGGCGTCGCGCAGGATGTAGTAGCCGCCTTGGGGGAAGTCTTCGGCTCCGCTCAGACTGACAAAGG
>NZ_JBGSXF010000752.1:0-9264 GCF_041751555.1 Persicitalea sp.
GCGAGAGTCCTGAGCCGTCGCGCCAGATAGGCTGGTCGGGTAAATCGGCCAGGATGCTGGTTTTGGCATGTTCGATGGCTTGCGTGGTGTTGAGCGGCAGGCCGTGGGCGGCGGCATAGAGTAGCATCGTTTGCTCGGCCATCATGTTGTCGCTCACTTCCATCATGCGCTTGTAGAGCGAGTCGGACGGGATACTGTTCACCATTTTCCACGGACCGGAGAATTGTTCGTCGGTTAGCGTTACTTCTTTCTTCAATCCATAAGACAAGAGCGCGGCGGTTATTTGGTTTGACGTGCGAACTGGAATATCCTGCTCCAAACCGCTGGGCAGGGCATTGAGCGAACGACGGAAGTGATTGCTGTAGCGGTCGCGCACCAAACCCATAATGGTCGTGTCCAGATCCAGCGAATCCTGCCAAAACTCGGGTTGCACGCGCACGTAAAGGCCCGACGGGCTGGTGAAGCGGGCGATGTTGCCATACACGGGCAGCGGCGAGCGTTCGGCCTGGTAGTAGTCGTTGTAGTCGTCCCACGACCAGCCGGGCCCGTAGGTCGGGTTGTCGGTGTTGGCGGTCGAGAACAGGAGTTTTTCTTTTCTATTTTTCAAAAAATTGAACACTGCGCTCTTGGGCAAATCAGGATGCAGCAGCGACGGGTCGCCCGTGCCGCGAAAGACGAGGACGCTGTCTTGCAGTTGGTATTCCAACCCTGGGATCGAATCGCCCAAAGCCGTCAGGGCGGCGTAAAAACTGAAAAGTTTGGTATTGGAAGCGGGCGTGAAGTACTTATCATCCTGGTAGGAAGCCAGCGTTTTCTGTTTGGCGGGATCGTATACCGAAATCCCGACGTGATGCTGAGAGAGAACAGGCGAGTTTTTGACCTCTTTATGGATGTAACGGGAGACGGAACAGCCGGAGAGAAGCAGCGGGAGCAGGAGGTACTTGAATAGGTAGTTTTTACACATAATGTCTTTGGACAGGCTAACTTGTCAGGATTATTCTATTCCGGCGAATGTACTTGGAAAAGGTGAATGCTCCGTTACCAAAATATCACAGGCCAGGTTTGAGGAGACGGTATCAAACAGACGCCTTGGATCTCGTCGAAGAATTATCCCCCATGAAGGCCCGGAATTCCTGGGCTAAAACATCTGCCAATATCAAGGGGTCAATATCCAAAGCTTTGCAAATGCGAAAGACGGTGGGCATAGTGGGTTTACTTTTACCGCTTTCGATGCGCGAAATATGAGCCTGGTTTATACCCGAAAGAGTGGCCAATTGGGTTTGGCTAATCTGCTTTTTTTCACGCTGCTCGGTGATTATTTGGGCTAGGTTTTTCATAATATTACAGTCGGTGATGAAAAATAAAAATGTCGATTCGGTCGGTTAGGTTTTCAACTGCGTGGCGTTCCCGAGGAGATACTTTTACAAGACAAGACAAAAGTTTATCCCTTAAATTTGTCAAGGCTGAGAAAATCTCTTCGATCTGATCATCAGTGGGGTCGTCCGTAGCTTGAAGATCATCAAGAGCCGCTCTGCCATAGCGTATGGCTAACTCTATATCGAAATCAAAGCCCAGCACGTGTTCCAGCAACCAGTCGGATTCCTCATAAAGTATTCGAATACGTTCAATCATATCACGGTTGACAAATTCTTTTTACCAAATTATGCTATCCATGCATAATTTGCAAACTCACACAATAATTATCCTTTCTATTTCACAGTTTCAATGACCGACCTCCTTCCCGTCTTAAAGCAATACTACGGCTACGACGCCTTCCGCCCGGTGCAGGAAGAAGCCATGCAGTCGGTGCTGGATGGGCGCGACACGCTGGTGCTGCTACCGACGGGTGGTGGAAAGTCACTGTGTTTTCAGATACCCACTTTGGCTCGGGAGGAGGGTGTGTGCATCGTGGTGACGCCGCTGATTGCCCTGATGAAAGATCAGGTCGAGCAACTCAAAAAGCGGGGTATCCAGGCGGCGGCGATTCACTCGGGCATGAGCCGCCGCGAAATCGACGTCACGCTCGACAACTGCATCCACGGTGGTTTGCGGTTTCTATACGTCTCGCCCGAGCGGCTGCGGACCGAAATCATGATCGAGCGCACCAAGCTGATGAAGGTGTCGCTGCTGGCGGTGGACGAGGCGCACTGCATTTCGGCTTGGGGCTACAATTTCCGCCCGGCGTATTTGCTCATTGCCGAGTTCCGCGATCTACTGCCGGGCGTTCCGCTCATCGCCCTCACGGCCTCGGCTACGGCGGAGGTACAGACGGATATTCTGGATAAGCTGGAAATGAAGCAGCCGCAGGTGTTCCGGCAGTCGTTTGCCCGCGCCAATCTTTCTTACTCGACTTTCTACGAAGAGAATAAAGAGCGCAAACTACTGCAAATTCTGACCAACGTACCAGGTACTTCCATCGTCTATGTCCGCACCCGCAAGCGCACGCAACAGGTGGCCGGGTGGCTTTCGCGCCAGAAAATCCGCGCCGACTACTACCACGCCGGACTACCCTTCGCCGACCGTAGTGCGAAACAAATGGCCTGGCAGCGCGGCCAAACGCGGGTCGTAGTGGCAACCAACGCTTTCGGTATGGGTATCGATAAAGCCGAGGTTCGTTCTGTCGTCCACCTCGACCTGCCCGCCAGCCTGGAAGCCTACTACCAGGAAGCCGGGCGCGCCGGGCGAGACGGCGAAAAGGCTTATGCCGTCGCACTTTTTAACCATAAAGATACTGACGACCTCGCGCAGGCCGTGGAGCGTCAATACCCACCCATCCAAACCTTGCGTCGCGTGTATCAGGCGTTAGCTAACTACTTCAAACTAGCCGTGGGCGGCGGCGAGTACACGAGTTACAGCCTGGACATGCACGAGTTCGTCAATACTTTTGGGCTGAATCTGTCGGAAACGCACTACGCCCTCAAACTACTGGAAGAGGAAGGCTTCGTACAACTCAGCGACGCCATCAATGAGTCGTCGAAGCTTCATTTATTGGTGGACAAGCAGCAGCTGTACGATTTCCAAATTCGCAATCCCGACTACGATTCGTTTCTGAAACTACTGCTGCGGATGTACGGTGGGGAGTTGTTCTCGGAATACGCCAGAATCTCGGAGGGAGAGATCGGCCGCGCCTTTTATGCCCAGCTACCCGAGGTCGCTAATCGGTTGCAGTTTTTGCAGGAGCGCGAAATTATCGACTACGAAAAGCGGCGCGATCAGCCCCAACTGACCTTCCTGACACCCCGCTTCGACGCGGAACACTTGCCGCTCAATATTTTTGAAATAGAAAAAAGAAAAGAGCGCGACCTGAGCAAAGTCGGGGCGGTGGTTCATTACGCCCAGCATCCGACACAATGCCGCACCCTGCTGCTGCTCGACTACTTCGATGAGCACGACGGCCAGCCCTGCGGCGTCTGCGACAATTGCCTGAAACGACAGAAAGCCGAAACCGCTCACGAAGATTCGGACGCGCTGCGGCAGCAGTTGGTCGTTTACCTTCACGACAACGGCCCCACAGCCCCACGCCCTTTGAGTGAGGCTTTTAAAAAGATTCCCGAAAAAAAACTGCTGCAGGTCGTGCGAAAACTGGTCGAACAAGAGTTGATTCTGTACGATGACCAAGGAAAACTCACACTAAATGCCACCCAAAGTTTATGAAAAAGCACCTTACAGTTCTCCCCCTCTTTCTTGTTTCAATTGCTAATTCCACCCTGGCTCAGCAGGTTCCTGGCCTGGCTATCAGCAACTACGGCGGGTTGTACCGCGCCACGCAGAACCCCGCCACGCTGGGCGGCTCACGCTACAAATGGCAAATTAACCTGATTACGATCGGCAGCACGGTAAACAATCGGTACTTTTATTATTGGGGCAAAAACTCCTTTCTCTATCCGCAACTGGTACCCCACTCTACAGACGAACTTTATGGCCGCTCGCGAACGATGGGTTCCATTTCGCAGGGCGACCCGCTACACGTCGCGAGTGAGATTCGGCTGCCTTCGGTCATGTTTTCGGTGGGAAAAAGCCACGGCTTTGCCGTCCAGCTGCGGTCACGGGGCTTTGTGTACGGCAATAATTTACCAAAAGACCTTCGCCGAATGTACTTCAAGCGACTCGATACGCCGGACACGCCCACTGGAGCGGGCGAGTGGGGCGACTTCGACCTCGGCCAGCAGAGTTTTTCGGAGGCTAGTTTTTCTTACGGATTGCAACTGGTCAACTGGCGCTCGCACAAGTTGAAGGTGGGAGCCACGGCCAAGTACATTTTTGGGGCAAGAGCCAACTACCTGAAAGCCTCGGCGGATCGCTACGAAATCAGCCCAATGCCAGGCGGTGAAACGGATGAGAAACAACTGATTTTGAACAATCTCGCCTACGAAAGCGGCTACACGTACCCCAATGCCCCCTGGAAGCTGAGCGAACTGACTAACGCCACCAAGTACGGTAGCGGCTGGGCTTATGATCTGGGCGCAACCTACGAGTTGGGTTCGTACTGGCACCATCTGGAAACGGACGATGACGCCCGCCCCGGCTACCTGCTACGCTTCTCGGCCTCAGTCACCGACCTGGGAGTTATCCGCTACGAAAGTCCCGACGGTAGGGTACTTTCCGGTAGCCAGAGCCGAACGGTTATAGGTCAGAAAGAACTCGAGATCATCGCTGATCGGGGTGCGCAAGGGTTCGCCGAAGTACTGCCCGGCTCAAGCGAGACCATGCTGGCGCGGGACGCCCGCCTACCCGCCGCCCTGCATTGGGACGTGGACGTGCAATTGGTCAAGTCATTTTTTTTGAATGTCGCGAAAAACAAACGCTACGGTGTCGCGCCAGAAAGTCCGATAGATATGACGCAGCCGGACGCGCTCATCATTACGCCCCGTTTCGAGAACGAGGATTCGGATTTCTCCCTGCCCCTGACTTTCATCGAGGGTAACAATAAAGTGATGCTGGGAGCGCTGGCGCGTTTCGGGCCTATCCACGTCGGATTCAGCAATATTGGCGGTTTCCTCAACCGCAAAAATCCCGACGCCCAGCGGGCAACCTATCTGTACGCGGGATTTTCGGTGTGGAAGTTTAAGGCAAGGAAGTGAGTGAGATCAAAGTACTGGTAATTGCGGAACTGTCCGATTTTGAAACCTAAGTGTTCGGAATCGGACAGTTTTATTTTGTATTATTTCTGATAACCAGCTAGTTATTTTTTTGGCATAGTTTTTCACTCAGTCAACGGTTTAAGGCTTACAGCGGTTCTGAAAGAAATCGAAGAACGTCAGTCAACGGCACGGACGGCCGCGGCCGCCCCGCTTTGACCACTCACCGTTGATCTACAAAAACCATGCTCTCCAACTACCTGAAAACCTCCCTGCGCAATTTGAAGCGCCACAAAACCTACGCCGCCATCAACATCGTCGGCCTGGCGCTGGGCATGGCTTGCGGGTTACTCATTTTCATGCTGGTGAAGTACCACCTAAGCTTCGACAACTTCCACGCCAATTCCGACCGCGTTTACCGCATCGTCACCGAGATGCACCGCGATGTGATTGCCCACACGCCGGGCGTACCGAGTCCGCTGGGCAAGGCGTTTCGCGACGATTATGATTTTGCCGAAAAGGTGGCCCGCATCGCGACTGAGGAAGACATGACGATCACGGTCAAGAATGGAGACGAAGCCGAATTTTTTAAGGAAGAAGGAGGGGTGGCGATTGTGGAACCCGCGTACTTCGATATCTTCAATTTTCCTCTGATACAGGGCGATATGAAGAGCGCTCTGGTCGAGCCGAATACGGCTATTATTTCCGAAAGCCTGGCCAAGAAGTACTTCGGCGACGCCGACCCGATCAATAAAACAATTCGGTTCGGGGAGAAAATCGATGCAAAAATCACCGGCGTCCTGCAAGATTTTCCCAAAAATACCAGCCAGAAAACGGAGATTTTTGTCTCTTACCCGACCCTCAAACAACACAACGAATGGCTGGCAAGCGAAGATGCCTGGGGCGGCATCAACAGTGGGGTACAGTGCTTCGTGCTGCTGCGGCCGCAGGTGAGCGTAGCCCAGGTGGAGAAAGTCTTTCCGGCTTACGTCACCAAGCACCGCCCGACCAGCACCAACGTCCACCACTACAAACTCCAACCGCTGGACGACATCCACTTCAACGCCGATTATTACGGGCCGATGGACATGAAAAGGTTGTGGGTGTTGTCGTTCATCGGGCTGTTTCTGATCGTGACGGCCTGCGTCAATTTCATCAACCTGGCTACGGCGCAGGCACTCAACCGCGCCAAAGAAATCGGCATGAGGAAGGTACTGGGGGGCCGCCGGAGCGAAGTTTTTTGGCAGTTCATCGCCCAAACGGGCGTCATCACGGCACTTGCTCTGGGGCTGGCGGTGCTGATAGCTTTGGCAGCGCTACCTTATGTCAATAACTGGTTTGGTGCGCAGGTGCAATTCAATATCTTGAATGACTGGCAGTTGTTGCTGTTCGTTCCCGCGTTGGTAATACTTGTGACGTTCCTGGCGGGTTCGTATCCGGGTCTGATTCTGGCGGGTTTCCAGCCCGTGGTGGCATTGAAGGGTAAGCTCTCGCAGCAGCACATCGGCGGCTTCAACACCCGCCGGACATTGATCGTTACGCAGTTTGCGCTGTCGCAGATTCTGGTGATCGGGATGATCGTCATCGCCAGGCAGATGAATTATTCCACAAATGCGGATCTGGGCTTTGACAAAGAGGCCGTAGTGATGATCCCGGTTGCTTCGGACTACCCGCAGGGCAAAGCTCTCAAAGGCGAAATGGAGCAATTGTCGGGCGTCGAAAATGTGACGATGTGCTATGCCGCCCCGGCGACGAACAACGGTGGTTGGAACACGTCGCCCCGCTATAACAATGAACCCGAGGAGCAGGAGTTCCTGGTATCGGTCAAGGCGGCGGACGCCGATTATGTCGAGAGTTTCGGCCTGTCGCTCGTGGCGGGCCGAAACGTGTTTCCGGCGGACACGGCGCAGGAGTTTGTGGTAAACGAGGCTTTTGCCCGGAAGCTCAATCTTAAATCTCCGCAAGAGCTATTAGGGAAAAAGCTAAACCTCAACAGCGACACCGAAGGTCCGATCGTGGGCGTGGTCAAGGATTTTCACGACGCTTCCCTGCGCGAAGAAATCCATCCGATCGCTATTTTTACGGCTCCCAGTCTTTATGATAATTACGCCGTAAAAATGAACACGAGCAACATTTCCGCCACGATGGCCGCCCTTGAAAAAACGTGGAAGGCCCGCCATCCCGACCAGCTTTTCGACTACGAATTCCTGGACGACGACATCGCTTCTTTCTACGAAACCGAAACGCTGATGCTGAAATTGATTCAGGTATTTTCGGCCCTCGCGCTGTTTATTGGTTGTCTGGGTTTATACGGGCTGGTGTCGTTCATGGCCGCGCAAAAAACTAAGGAAATCGGTATTCGGAAGGTACTGGGTAGCAGCATCGCCCAAATCCTCTGGATTTTCGGCAAAGAGTTCAGTCGGCTGATCGTGATCGCCTTCGTCATCGCCGCCCCACTGGCGTGGTGGCTCATGCAAAGTTGGCTGGCCGATTTCGAGTTCAAGGCCGACATCGGTGCCGGGATTTTCGTCTGGGCGTTGCTGGGTACTTTTATCGTGGCTTTTGCCACGGTGAGTTATCAGGCGGTACGGGCGGCGTTGATGAATCCGGTGCGGTCGTTGCGCTCAGAGTGAGTCGCATTATTTGAATACGTAGTTCAAATCAAGTTCAAAGCCCGTGACGGGATCTTCCAGTACCCCATCGGCAAATATTTGCTTCGATCCGTCAGGTAGTAAAATGTACACGTTTTGCAGAACGGGAATAACCAGCCAGACAGACTGTACCCCCGCCGGGAAATATTGTTTATAGGCTTTGTCGGTCAATTCGGTGAGTGCCTGCCGGGGCGACAGTATCTCGACCGCAATGATGGGTGGCTGGGAATAAAAAATAACGTCGTTGAGCCAGTCCACGTCGAGATTGTTGAAAATAGAGACGTCGGGCTTACACTTACCCGTCGAAAGTTCAAGTTCCAACTCGGGCAGAATATCATACTGATTGTCGTAGCGGTCAAGGGCCACGCTCAAGCGGTGTATTAGTTTGGAGTGGTTTACAGACATGATGTCTTCGGAATGATACTCTTCGATGAGATCGTGATAAGCAGTTTCCATATCTTATTCTTTTTCTTTTTTTTCAAATATAACCAAAAACAGCCATGCTTTCCAATTACCTCAAAATCGCCTACCGTAACCTCGTCCGCAATAAAGCGTACTCCTTCATCAACATCGGCGGCCTGGCGGTGGGCATGGCCGTGGCGATTATGATTGGCCTGTGGATGAAGGATGAACTGACGTTCGACCATTACCACAAAAACCACGACCGCATCGCGCAGGTCTATCAAAGCCAGACCTTCAACGGCAAAATCGGCACTGGCCCCGCCATTCCGCGTCCGCTGGAGATGGCGTTGCGCAACGGCTACGGCGATAACTTCAAGCACCTTGTGATGAGTACCTGGCGGTTTCGGAGCATTTTGGCGCACGGTGAAACCAAACTGGTGAAACAAGGTAACTTCATGCAAGAGGCCGCTCCCGAGATGCTGGGATTGACAATGCTCTCGGGACAAAAGGACGGCTTGAAAGACCCCAATTCCATTCTCCTGGCGGCTTCCACGGCCCAGGCGCTTTTTGGCAACGAGAACGCTACGGGTAAAACCGTGAAGTTCAACAACAAGTATAATTTCAAAGTGGCGGGCGTGTACGACGACATTCCCGCCAACAGCGAGTTCAGCAAGACGACTTACATCGCTCCCTGGGAACAGTACGTGACCAACACGGACTGGGTCAAAAACTCGGTGGACCATTGGGGCAACAACTCTTTCCAGATGTTTGCCCAAATCGCCGACAACACTACGATGGCGCAGGTCTCGTCTACAATCAGGGATGTCAAATTAAAGGATGCGCCCAAAGACTTTATTCCGTTCAAGCCAGTAATATTCCTGCAACCGATGAACGACTGGCACCTGCGCTCCAACTTCGAGAACGGCGGGCAGACGGGCGGGCGCATCGAGAACGTCTGGCTGTTCGGTATCATCGGCGTCTTTGTGCTGCTCCTGGCTTGCATCAATTTCATGAACCTCAGCACCGCCCGCTCGGAGAAACGCGCTAAGGAAGTCGGCATCCGCAAGTCGGTGGGCTCGGTGCGTTCGCAGTTGGTCGGGCAGTTTCTGAGCGAATCGTTTATGGTCGTCGGG